>NZ_JBBMXG010000005.1:0-259925 GCF_037996705.1 Xenorhabdus bharatensis
GCCCTTACAAGATGCCGTTGACCTCGACATGGCCACGAAAGAAGAGAAGGCCGCATTGCTCAAATGGAAAAAATACCGTGTCCTGCTCAACCGGGTGGATTGTTCCACTGCCCCCGATATTGTCTGGCCTGAACAACCGGAGTAGTATTGCCGTTTGGATGTCCGTGTCCAGATGCCGGCAAATTCGGTGTGGAATGTGAGGCAGAAGGCGGTAGAGGTTGCCACTGATAGTGATCCGGCTGAATTGGTGGAGTAAGGGAGTGGTTAACCCGCAAAAAATTGCGGGTTAAGTTGTACTCAGAATTAAGCAGCTCTGACGATGTAATTGAAGGCTACGTTACGGGGGCGGACTCGAAATGATATGAAATTTGTATAGCCATCCTTAATTGGTTCTAACGCAGTGCTTAGATAAGTGCCACCTGATGAGGTAACTCCATCATCATAATCAGCGATCGGAGCATCCGACTGATCTGGATATGAATCTATTGGTGGTGAAACCAAAACACCATTGCCTGTCTTGTATTTATAGATAGTCATTACTGGTAACATGGTTGCCTGTTGTTTAGACAGTAATGTACGATTAGGATCAATTGTTCCTTCCGTATCCAAACCACGAATAAATTCCCCTCTTAAATCAGGTAATACACCAGACGGATAAGCAAGGGCAAGCTTCGGATATATTGCTTTATCAAATGATTCACCATTACATATCAGCCAGCCTTCAGGTGGGTTTTCTGTCGGCCAAGGAACGGGAACACCAACTGGTAAAGCTAAATTAGCATTTTCATTTGCAGTATTAGCAAGATCGCTTGCGTTATCGGCCTTATGATTTGCTGTACTGGCAAGATTACTTGCACTGCTAGCCGCTTGATTAGCTGTATTCGCCAAATCATAAGCTTCTTTCACTGCTTTTGGTGTTGCTGCCATTGTCTCACTATCGCTAACATCATTACTCAGGACAACAAAACCTTTATCTTGCAGTGTGGCATCTGGATGATTACGGCTCGCAGCATGCTCTGCAATGGCTTCTTTGATTGACTCTTTGACATATTCTGGCGTTGTAACAATCACGAGATTATTATCGTCTGAGACAGGTACATCAGGCTTCTTATCTTGCATATTCATTCCCTCATTTAATCAACAATACACATTGCTAAATAACATGAAGGCGGTGGGAGACTTCTCCGCCGGTGAACATCAATAAATTGGTTCATCAATACGGGAAAGTACGGCTTGACTAATATTTGATAGGGAGCATGTTTTTTTGGCAGGATGACATAAAATGACAGGCGGGAAATTAATAGAATTTGTCAGATGTCTGATAAGACTTAGTAGGCTAAAAGCGGAATATTTAGATTAAATATCAAACAATACTATTCACCAGTTATTTTTTGAGTAACGTATACTAGAGGTACTTATTTATACTAAAGCGGATGGGTGAATAACTTACATGATATAGCAGTTATCATTTTAGTACTCTATTAATGATGAAGTAATAATAATTCTTATTTTTTACAAATTCATCAAAAGGAGGCGATATGAAAATTTTATTCGGTATTGTGCTAATAGCTTTATCTTTAATAGTGAAGCCAGTGTTGGCTGAAAAAGCCAAAGCTAGTATATATTTTACAAATGAATCTACTTCATTCGCACCCGTTAATATCGTTAAAATAAACTCTTATTGCATGACCCAGTATGGATTAAACTCAATTCAAGTTGCTCTACATACAACAACTACTGTAGATATTGAAGAACCCAATCTTTCTCCAATAGAATGTCAAATTTTCAAATGGAGGGAAATAAATTGGAAAGTAAATCCTGGAATTTATGCGGCTCCTGACAGCCCCGGAGCTTGTAATATGAATTTGAAGTATGGGTATTATTTTTTGAAAGGGTGGTGGTGGACGATTGAGAGTAATTGTCCCATAACAGCAACATGCACTCAAGCAACAGCGAATAGAGAACAAGAGAATTGTTTAAACAAGGAAGTCTGGTTTGGCAATGAAAATAATGCAAGTGTGAAGATAGTTTTTGATTTTGATAGACCATGATTTCTAGGCTCAATGATATACCCGATTACATAAAGGGCAGAAATCTGCCCTTTATAAATCACTCCGCTTTCTGCTGCATAAGCTTATTGAATTTTTCGTGCAGTGATTGAGGGTACAGCTCTGTGTAAACCTGCCAGAGTACATTCAGAGAGCGATGCCCGGTAACCTGTGCGACTTCTTCAATAGAGAAGCCCGCCTCAAATAAACGACTTGCACCTTCTCTGCGTAGGTCGTGATAGCGAAGATCTTCAATACCTAGTTCGACGCATGCATTATGAAATCCATTGGATATACTTACCGGGTTATAGGGAAATATAATTCCACTATCAGATTTGGGTTGCTTCTGAATGATATGCCATGCTTCCCCAAGTAAAGGTACAAGCATGTGATTGCCTACTTTCTTTCTGGGGTCTTTTCTATCTCTGACGAGTACAGCTCTTTGCTTTTCATCGATATCATCCCATCTGATTTTACATATCTCTCCAATGCGCATGCAGGAAAGTATTGAAAAATTCAAGATATCTTCGTAAGGAATATCACTTGTCCGGTGAGCTCCTTTTCTACGTAGCACCTCCATGACTCTTTCTAATTCCTCGCGCTCTGGCCTTCTACTGCGCCTCTGGCTTTTACTGATTAACCCCATTTGAGTTAGAACTGAGCGGGCTTCATGTGCGGGATTTGAGGTGTAGTTTATGTCATAGACAGGTTTAGCTGATTTTAGGACAGATGACAAATAGGCAACATCATGATTAATTGTGGTGGGAGTGATTCCCGTGAAATGTCGCTGCTTGCAATGATCAATAATATGGCTGACCGAAAGTTCAGTTAAAGTGAGTTTTGCGAGGTTACTCTTTGATAATGAATTCAATACGGACTTTTTGCTTTGCCCTGATTTCTTTCCCAAATTGGGATCGTTGATATATTTATGCAATAGGTCCCCAACGGTTAAATCTTCGGTATCATTATTCGTAGGTACTCCGTTTTGCTCTAACTCAGCCACCCGCATAGCACCCCACGTTTTGGCGTGGGATTGTTTTCCGAATGTGCGGTTCTCCCTGTAAATGTATTTACCACCAGATTTGACACCAACGGTGCAGCGGTAACGGACTGTACCATCTGCGCGCGGGCGTTTTTCTATGCTATAGTAAGCCATCTTTGATGCTCTCCAATTCGTATTTTTACGATTTTAAGGGGGTGCTGTTAGGGGTGCTGATAATCCTAAAATAGCTTAAAAAACCCTTAAATGCACGAAAAACAGCAAAAATAGAAATGCAAATAATTCAGCATAATAGCAAGGTGCGGCGAGGATTTAGCGTGTTATCAGGGAAATCTTTCTTTATACTTAATCGATATCTTATCAATTCATTTTGCGGTGGATTATTATTTTCTTGCTGGTGGTTTTGTTTGTGGGTGATAGCTTATTACTTTGTCAATGACTTAGAGCTAGCTATTTTGTTTTTTCCATTTGCACTACGTCTTGGCATTGCTTTACATATCCCGCAAAAATATTGGCTGACATTATATGGTACAGAATGGTTGCTTACGATTGGTCTGGCCTTACTAATGAAGCAGCCTCAGTGGTTAACTGTATTAACTGCCAGTATAGTTAGCCTTCCCATCGTCTGGGCCGCCAGTCGTTATTACTGTGGTAATCAGTGGCAAAAACTTGCGGTTATGGCACTTGTGATTGTCATCACTTCAATCATTAATGTTATATCCGTCATCAATCATAATCCGGCTGTCACCATTGCATTTTTGGTGAGTTTAACCGGTGGCGTTATGCTGGTTCCTTTATGTTACTTAGTTTGGCATTATTTATTTCAGAATGTCTGGCTACCGATGACTGCCAATGTTATTACACACCAAATTCGTTTCAATTTGAAACAGGTCATTTTTTATAGTTTACTATTTGTATTAAATATTTTTCTTCAGATCTGGATACCTAACGAACTCCGCTATTTTGCGCCATTCTGCCTTGCAATTCCGATTATTTTATTAGCTTTTCGCTATGGTTGGCAGGGAGCATTGCTTGGTACTTTACTGAACAGTGTTGCGCTAATTGCTGCACGCAGTGGTGTTTCTGATATGGAAATTACGGATTTGTTGTTATCTCTTCTGACCCAGACTCTGATAGGAATAATACTTGGAATGGCTGTTCAACGTCAGCGTGACCTGAATATGCAGCTAAAGAGAGAGTTATCTCGTAATCACAGTCTGTCCCGCCAGTTAGTGAAAGCGGAGGAATCAGTAAGACGAGAGATTGCTCGCGAATTACATGATGAAATAGGTCAAAATATTACAGCCATCCGGACACAGGCAAACATTATCCAACGTGTTGGTGCTACGCCGATGGTTATTAATTGTTCCAAAACTATCGAAACATTATCCCTGAATGTTTATGATACAACCAAAATGTTATTGAGCAGATTACGGCCTAAAGTACTCGACGATTTTGGCTTGAAGGAAGCTATTGAGCAGTTATTGCGGGATATGGAATTTGAAGCTCACGGCATATTAGTAGAAATCAATTGGGAGATTGATTCCGATGCGGTTATTGAGCAGTTAAGTGACGCAACGAAAGCTACATTATACCGTCTCTGTCAGGAAGCATTGAATAACGCATTAAAGTATTCTCAGGCTGATTATATTAAAGTCCATTTTTCTATTAAAGAAATGATCCGTTTATTGATCAAAGACAATGGTATTGGCTGTAAAGCTGAAGATCATATGAAGGGGTTTGGCTTACGTGGTATGCGTGAGCGTGTACAGGCTCTCGGTGGTAATTTTTCAATTCATAGCGAGAAACAGCAAAATGAATCTACACGCTCTGGTACGGATTTATCAATCATTTTGCCTAAACTTTAAGAAATGACCATGACAGTTTTTTCTCAGCCTAATCAAAATCATCTGTCTGCGGTAGAAATCAGAGAGCAATATCGTTACTGGCGCTTTCATATAATGTTGAGCTTATATGTGGGCTATGCGCTATTTTATTTCACCCGTAAAAATTTTAATTATGCAATGCCAGCATTGATCAGTGATCTGGGCCTTGATAAAGGTGAAATTGGGCTGATTGGTACGTTATTTTATATTACTTATGGTTGCTCAAAATTTATTTCCGGCATTCTTTCTGATCGTTCTAATCCACGCTATTTCATGGGCATTGGGCTTATTGCTACCGGTATCATTAATGTTTTTTTCGGTCTGTCCAGTTCTGTTGTCTTGTTTACCTGCTTGTGGGTATTGAATGCCTGGTTTCAGGGCTGGGCCTCTCCTTCATGTATTAAGTTGCTCACCACTTGGTATTCGCGTTCAGAACGTGGTTTTTGGTGGTCATTGTGGAATACTTCGCATCACATTGGGAGTGCATTAGTTGCACTTTTTGTTGGCTTTGTTACCTTGCATTTCAGTTGGCGGGAAGGTTTCATCGTGCCCGGCTGCCTGGGGATATTAGGCGGAATTTTATTATGTTGGCGACTACGTGATAAACCGGCTTCAATAGGGTTGCCAACTATTGGGCAGTATCGCAATGATTTTCTGGAAAAAAAGCATGAAAATCAAGGTAAGGGATTAAGTACCAGAGAAATATTACGAGATTATGTTTTCAAAAATAAATATATCTGGTTACTTTCCTGCAGTTATGTGCTGGTTTACATTGTTCGCACGGTTATCAACGATTGGGGAAACCTTTATCTGACTGAATATCATCATTATGATTTAGTGAGTGCAAATTTTGTCGTGTCACTTTTTGAAGTCGGAGGTTTTATGGGATCTCTGGTTGCAGGCTGGGGTTCTGATAAGTTGTTTGGTGGCAATCGGGGTCCTATCAATTTAATATTTTCAATTGGGATTTTTTTATCAGTTGCTGCTTTATGGTTGATGCCTGTAACAGATTTAGTTTTTCAATCGTTGGGATTTTTTTCTATCGGTTTTTTCGTTTTTGGCCCACAGTTATTGATTGGTATGGCTGCGGCGGAGTGTTCACATAAAGATTCAGCCGGAGCAGCAACGGGATTTGTTGGTCTCTTTGCTTATACAGGAGCGGCACTTGGTGGTTATCCTTTTGCGATTATTTTGGAGAATTATCATTGGACGGGGTTGTTTATTACTATCTCTGTGTGCGCGGTCATGATTGGTTTATTATTGCTCCCCTTTTTACAGGCTCAATTTCCTCAACAGAGAGAGCAGGGTTAACTGCTCTTATTTTAACGCTATGATATTTGCCGGTTAAGCCACTCTTCTTTAGTCAGTTCCCATATTTCACTATCATATTCCCCCGATACATATTCTTTTTTCTTGGTTCTGATTACCTTCATACCTTCAGATAATGAAATATTTCTAGATTTATCATTGAGTTTAGCTTTGGCTACTCTGAGTACTGTCCGGTCTAATTCTGTAAACCAATAACTCGTAACCTTTTCACAGGCTTCACGCATCAATCCATGTCCTTGATATTCGAGAGAGAGCCAGAAACCGCGATTATTATCTTGTGTGTTATATAATCCGATGATACCGATGAGTTCATCAGGTTTAGTTTTCAGTCTGAGTGACCAGATATAGGCTTTTTGATCTCTGATTGCAGGCATGGCAACGTTATTGACAAAAATATCCCCTCCATTATCAGGATATGGCCAGAGTACTGCATTCTTATCTAAGTATTTTACAATATCCCAGTGAGGAAATTTTTGTTGTATGTGAGGCGCATCGGTATGAGCCAATTTTTTTAATAAGAGGCGGTTAGTTTCCAAATCTTCAAATGGCATGTTTTCGATCACCCAATTAAATGTTAATTTATTGTGAAATTAATAATGAATTTTAGTCGTAAAATAGTCAATATGATTTTATCTCCATAACGTAAAGTGGTTTTATAAAAACATACCAAACCGAAACATGGTATAGTGAATGCCTGATTTATTCTTTATCCCATCGGAATGTTATGTCTTATCAATGTCCTTTATGTCATTCACCATTACTGTTTTCCCATCATCAATGGCGCTGTGAAAGCAATCATCAGTTTGATTGTGCAAAAGAAGGTTATGTGAATTTGTTACCGGTTCAGCATAAGCGTTCAAAAGAACCGGGTGATAGTGCTGAGATGATGCAGGCGAGAAGGGCATTTTTACAGGCAGGACACTATCAGGTATTACAGCAAAAAGTTATTGAGTTATTTGAAAGTTTTTTACCTGAACAGGCTGAAATGTTGCTGGATATTGGCTGTGGAGAAGGGTATTACACTGCTGCGGTACAAAAGGCTTTGAGTCTGAAACGGCCCATAATAGTTCATGGTTTGGATGTGGCGAAAATTGCTGTCCGCTATGGTGCAAAACGTTATCCTGATGTTCATTTTTGTGTGGCATCCAGTCATCGGCTGCCGTTTGCAGATGGTTCCCTTGACGGTATTTTGCGGATTTATGCTCCCTGCAAAGCTGCTGAGTTATTTCGGGTTGTAAAATCAGGAGGTATTGTCCTCACTGTAACGCCCGGCCCGCGTCACTTGTATCAGCTGAAAGAGTTGATTTATCAGGATGTCCATTTACATCCTGAAAATACCGAGCAATTGGAAGGGTACGAATTAGTGACAGAGGAGACTCTGGCTTATGAAATGCAGCTTGATGGTAAACAGGCTTATAATTTATTACAGATGACTCCTTTTGCCTGGAGAGCGTCTGAGGACGTTAAAAACCATTTAGTAGCTAAGGAATTGTTTAATTGTGAAGCTGATTTCACGTTAAAAGTTTATCGTCATATTTAATTTCTTTGAATTATTTCCCCGCAATAAGAGCGGGGAATTCAGTTATGAATAAATATCAGGCATACATAAATAATTGAAGATGTTCGAATAATATATTGAAGCCAATCGCAATTAATATGAATCCGCCAATAAGCTCTGCCCGTTTGCCTAATAATGGCCCAATATAACGCCCGATTAACATTCCTAAAGTCGCCATTATCATCGTCATTATTCCTATAGTCATCGCTGTGGGCAATATATCAACTTGTAAAAAGGCGAGTCCAATACCAATTGCCATCGCATCGAGACTGGTTGCAATAGCGGTAAAGATTAATGTTACTGAGCTATGGCGGTGCGGGGCTGTTGGCTTGGTGGTTACATCAGGATCATGTTTGAAACTTTCTCTAATCATCCGGCAGCCAAGGACAAATAATAGAGTGAATGCGACCCAATGATCCCATTCCATGATGTACTGACTGGCATAAATTCCCAGAGACCAACCGATTAAAGGCGTACAGGCTTCAATAAGGCCAAAGATAAGCCCTGTGCGAATTGCTTCACGTAGATGAGGACGATGAAGGGCTGCGCCTTTACTTATGGCAGCAGCAAAAGCATCCATAGAGAGGGCTAGAGCAAGAATGAGTGTAGCATAGAGATTCATTAAAATAGCCTCGGTTGGGTAGTTCCATATACATATAAACCACCCCCAACCAATGGTAGTTTTATATGTCTATGGTCTTGCCAACCGATTCGGCATTCGTACCACGTTTTATTAAAACGAGCATGTTGATACGAATTTTCCAGTAATATTCTGGAACAGGCTACTCCCCAATGACTGTGGCGGACAATAACATATTCAGAGTGAAAGGCAAAATATTTTGCGTTGTGTTAACTTATTGAATGATAATTGTTATCATTATCTTTTTTTGTAGTGGAAAATAAGGCCGATGTGACTTTACAGCCTTATTGAATATAAGAAGGAATATTATTTATTACTCAGAAGAAATTTATAAATTTTTTCTAAATCATCGAGTTTTGTGACGGCGATATATATTTTTTTTGTTTCAAAATCTATCATCAGAATACCATCTTCAGATAAATTCATTGCTTTAATTTTGTCATAATAAAAAAGGCGATTAGAATAATAAAAAACCTCTTTTTTAAAGATGAGCTTAGGTGAGCGCATATAACCAAAGTATATTGAGATTAAAATAATAAACGATAATAAATAAGTTGTTAAAGGATTACCTTGAGTAACTGCATTATTGTAAATAATAATGCTAACTAAAATGATAAATATTAAGGCATCGATCCGATGTTTTCTCTTTAGTTTTATGGTTAACAGAGTCTTGCCTCTGAGGTGATTGACAATAAATTCATCATAAATAGCAAAGGCGAACATTAACAAAATTAAAATTATCAATACGATGTCATTCAGGCTCATGTTTACTCCTGAGTTTCCTGCTCTGTTTTTGTAAAAGAGGGGAGGAAATGTTTCCTCCCCTCTATTTTCAGTTAATCAATTGTCTGACAAAGCTATTTTGCTACACCGAGAAAGCCGAAATGAGAACCGATAATACCAATTACAAAGAAGCCGATAATAATCCATAAAGGATTTACTTTTTTCCGTAATAGCCACATACAGCCGAAAGTCAGTAATAGAGGCGCAAGCCCGGGCAGCAACTGATCAAGAATGGTTTGAACAGTGTTTATCTTTGTCTCACCGGTTGTAGGATCAGGAACCTTAGAGACAACAAGCGTAATATCGATTTTCGTCCAACTATTAACCAGCGCTCCCATGACAAATAGACCCAGAATGGACGCCCCTTCTGTCATTTTTTGTAGGAAACCGCCTCCCATATCTTTGACGATATCTATTCCCTTCCTATAACCATATGCAACGCCGTAATAACGGGTTAGCAAACGCACCAGATTAAACAGGACGAAAAACAAAAATGGCCCGAGCCAACTGCCACCTAAGGCAAGCCCGGCACCAAGTGCGGCAAAAACAGGGCGCACAGTTCCCCAGAAAATCGGGTCACCTACACCGGCCAGTGGTCCCATCAGGCCGACTTTAATCCCGTTGATGGCACCGGCATCGATATCAGCACCGTTGGCTTTCTGTTCTTCCATTGCCAGTGTGACACCCAGAATAGGTGCTGCGACATAAGGATGTGTGTTGAAGAACTCTAAATGACGTTTGATAGCCAGTTTACGTTCTTCGGTATTTTCGGGATAGAGACGACGGATGGCTGGCACCATTGAGAAGCAGAAACCCAGCGCCTGCATGCGCTCAAAGTTCCATGAACCCTGAAATAAGTTAGAACGCAGGAAGACAGCATTAATATCACTTTGTGTCAGTTTTTTCTGACCCATGTTTATTGTCTTAGACATGTTGTTCATCCTTTTAATCTAATTCGTTATCAAGGTTATTTGGGGTGTTACCGGCAGGAGCTGCTGCCTGCGATTGATTGTATTTAGGGCTAAGCTGAATATACAGAATTGCCATAACTGCACCGATGACACCAAGTATAACGAGATTATGCACATATACCGCGACCACAAAACCCAAATAGAAGAATGGCATCAGGTAGCCAGCACGCATCATGTTAATCACCATCGCATAACCGACAACAACAATCATGCCGCCAGCGATATTCAGACCCGTAGTAACGACTTCCGGAATTGAATCCAGCATATTCTGCACTTCAGATGTGCCGACCGACAGTGCGACAACCAGCGCAGGTAAGGCAATACGCATTGCTTGCAGCATAAGGGCAGAAATGTGAAGAATCGTAATAGCCCGTAGATTACCATTTTCAGCCGCTTTATCTGCTGCATGCTGGAAACCGACTGTCAGAGTACGGACGATAATCGTGAGAACCTGACCCGCCGCTGCCAGTGGGATCGCCAGCGCAATACCTGCACCAACCTGTTGCCCGCCTGCGATAACCAGAATGGTCGAAATGATGGAGGCTAATGCTGCATCAGGGGCGACTGCCGCACCAATATTCATCCAGCCGAGGGCGATCATTTCCAGTGTCCCGCCGATGATGATGCCTTTTGTAACATCACCAAGGATCAGGCCGATCAAGGTACAGGCAATTAATGGGCGATGAAATTGAAATTCATCAAGAATAGAACCCATACCGGCAATACAGGCGACGATGAATATCAAGAAAAGTTGAACAACGGTAATTTCCATTGTTTTCTCCTGTAACCAAATATAATTTGGTAAGCATTTTGTTGTTGAGTAATGGTTAGTAAAAAAATATCTTTATTTTTTAAGCTTTTTTGAGTAAATCCATCATATTTAAACGCGCATCGCTGGCAACTTTACGTGCTTCAAGCTCGATACCGCGCGAATTCAGTTTTTCAAAAGCAGTGATATCAGTTGCATCAACAGAGATGGCGTTATTGATTTGGGTTTTACCCTGACGGAAAGCCATACCACCAATATTGACAGATTCCAGTGAAACCCCGCCTTCTACAATACGTAGTACATCGGTTGGATTGGTGAATAACAACATAACGCGTTCATTGGCATATTTGGGATTGTTGTAAACACGGACGCATTTCTCAACATCGACCACATGTGCACTGACGCCGGGAGGTGCAACCTGTTTTAATAAGGTGGAACGTACAGTATCCTGAGCAACTTCGTCACTGACTACAATGATACGTTTTACATTAGTTTCTTTTGTCCAGCGGGTTGCAACCTGACCATGAATGAGACGGTCATCAATACGTGCAAGTACGATTTTCATATGACCACCTGCAGCCGGAGTACTCACTTGAGATACAACTGGAGAGGCTGGCTTGGTAGGTTCAGGTTTACTGGCTTCTTCTTCTGGCTCTGTTTTGAGAGCTCGAATGCCTTCTCTTCCTGTTTCTAATGCAACAGCAACCAATTCTTCCATGGATGGGTCATCATCACGGCACATGAAGGCTTCAACCAGCATTGGTACGTTTACACCCGTAATGATTTCGTAGTTTTCTTTGTCTACAGCAATCCGGTTTGCCGCATTAAATGGGCTACCACCCCAGGTATCAACAAAAAACAAGACCCCTTGCGTTGTATCAAGCGACTCGAGTTTTTTATTGTATTTCTCGAATAATGTATCGGCATTTTCACCGGGCACGAAGTCAATATAGGAAACGTTTTCTTGTTCCCCAATCAACATTTCCGTGGTGCGTAGCAGTTGCTCTGCCGCTGCCCCGTGTGTGCCAATCATAATGGCTATACTCACTTGTTTTCCCCTTTCTGTAACAATCGAACTCGGATTTATTGCAAGCTCATGCTCAATACTTCCAACCTGTTTTACTACCGGTTAATAAACATAATAGTTACAAACATCATGTTTTATCGAGGTTCCATCCCAAGTATTTCATTTCTTATGGACGCTATTTTGTTACATAAGAAAATATGTCATTAGATTATCATTGGAATCATTCAAGAAAATTGCTATCAGTCAGAAAATTTAAGTCGAACTATTTTAATAGGCAAAAATAATATTTTAATTTTAATTATGGCAAATAATAATTAATTAATTCTTTTATTTTTTATTTTTTTGGATTTAATATCTGTTTCCGGTAACATTTTGTTAATCTTTAGATAAAAAAAAAGTGATGTTTTAAAAAGGAAAGGAGAAAAAATGCACTTCTTTGATCCGTTTCAGCCAAAAAAAATCCCTACTGTATTCGCAGGGATTTTTCCGGATAAGCCAAATCTGAACTTAAAAAAAGTTGCTATTTAACTTATGCTATATTGATAACTTACAAATTTGATTAGTCACACTGTACTTTTATGGCCAGACCACCACGTGATGTTTCACGGTATTTGGCATTCATGTCTTTACCCGTTTCGTACATAGTTTCAATAACCTTATCCAGTGAAACACGTGGCTCACTGGTGCGGCGTAACGCCATACGCGCTGCATTGATCGCTTTAACCGAAGCAATTGCATTACGTTCGATACATGGAACCTGTACTTGTCCGGCGACTGGGTCACAAGTCAAACCAAGGTTGTGTTCCATGCCGATTTCAGCCGCAATGCATACTTGCTCAGGGCTTGCGCCGAGCAATTCTGCCAGACCTGCTGCTGCCATTGAACAGGCAACCCCGACTTCTCCCTGACAGCCAACTTCTGCACCAGAAATAGACGCATTCATCTTATACAGAATACCGATAGCACCTGAGGCTAAGAAATAGCGTGTATACAGCTCAGGAGTAACTGGTTCGATGCAGTGATTGTAGTAAGCCAGTACTGCTGGAACGATCCCACATGCGCCATTAGTTGGTGCTGTAACAACACGGCCGCCAGCAGCATTTTCTTCATTGACTGCCAAAGCGAACATGTTGATTAAATCAACAACGTTCATCGGGTCATTTGAAAGTTTGGTTGATGATGTCAGCATACGATGCAAAGCTGCAGCACGGCGGGGTACACGCAGAGGGCCGGGTAAAACGCCTTCTGTATTCAGGCCTCGCTCAATACAGGCCTGCATGGTATCCCATACATCTGCAAAGTATTCAGCAATTTCTTCTTTGCTATGTAAATCCAGCTCGTTCTTCATCATCAGGCCGGAAAGGGACAGGCCCGTTTTGCTGCAATTCATCAGTAATTCAGCAGCAGAGCTGAATGGATAAGAAACAGGCTTTGTATTCTGAGATGGCTTACCGAAATGTTTTTCATCAACAATAAAACCACCACCGATAGAGTAGTAGGTTTTGCTGTAAACATTTTCGTCACCTGCAAATGCGTGGATTTGCATGCCATTTTCATGTAATGAAAGATTATCGCTCCGGAAATTCATGCCACCGTTACGAGGAAAATCGACTATATGTAAACCATTTGCCAGCGGCAAACGTTGAGTTTGCTCAACATCACGAATAAAACCAGGGATTGAATCAATATCAACAGTTGCAGGCATATTACCGGCCAACCCCATGATAATGGCGATATCCGTATGATGACCTTTCCCGGTTAATGAAAGTGAGCCGTATACATCAACAGCTACACGCGTGATAGAGGACATAAGCCCCTGGTTTACAAGATCATCGACAAATTGTTTTCCTGCTTTCATAGGACCAACAGTATGAGAGCTGGATGGGCCGATACCCACCTTAAACATGTCGAAAACGCTAATCACGCCAGACTCCTTAAAGAAGAAAGAGATATAGTATATTTATAATAAAGCGCGTTACTTTACTGTTATTTAGTGGTGTTGATAAAGGAGTTTACAGTTTTTTTTTAATTATAATAGTTATTGGTATGATTTAGGACAATAAATGTGCAAATAATGTTTGTCAGTGGTCATTTTTAGCTCTACTTTTGAACTTGTTGAGCCAGCCGATAAATAATTGAGGCAGTTAATCCCCAAATCATTTGCCCGCGATACCAGTAAAAGTAGATCCGATGTTGGCGGTTATGCTTCTTAACATCCAAATACTGATAGTTGGGAAGAGAGAGTGCATCAAAAAGCGGGATTTCAAAAAAATTGTCCACTTCAGTTGGGTTAGCCTGAAAAGAGAAGGGAGGCGAAACTAACCCGATAATAGGAGTAACATGATACCCGCTGCTACTTTCCATAGGGGCTAATTGCCCCAGAACCTGTACCTGATGGTATGGAATATTGACTTCTTCTTCGGCTTCACGTAGCGCGGTGGCAGCCAGTGAATGATCTTCCGGGTCAGCCGCGCCACCGGGGAAAGCAATTTGCCCTGCATGTGAACGTAGATGCCGTGCCCGTTGGGTAAGTAACAGTGTAGGCTCGGGCTTACAAATAATTGGCAGTAATACAGCGGCATTCCGCTGATTGTTGACCGGATAATCGGGTTGTACGGGAATTTGCAGTTGAAACCGATGAATAAAATCAGAAAGAGATGTCATGATGTATGGAGTTCCCTTAATTTCGGTAAGATATGTCCAAGTTTATCGAATGTTTCCTGATACTCTTTTTCCGCAGTGCTGTCAGCAACAATTCCCCCACCAGCCCAGCAGTATATTTTTCCTTTTTCTGTCAATAGGGTGCGTATAGTAATATTACTGTCCATTGTACCGCAGAAACTAATATAGCCAATAGCGCCACAATATCCATGTCTGCGATGCGGCTCTAATTCTTCAATAATTTCCATGGCCCGGATTTTTGGCGCTCCCGTGATGGAACCGCCGGGAAAACAGGCTCGTAGTAAATCTGTTGCGTGATATTCGTCCGGTAATGTTGCAGTAATGGTACTGACAAGGTGATGAACAGCCGGAAAAGGCTCAACAACGAATAATTCAGGTACTTTAACTGATCCTGCCTCCGCTACACGCCCGATATCATTCCTGAGGAGATCAACGATCATCAGGTTTTCAGCGCGGTCTTTCCGGGATTTGGCTAATTTTTCAGCTTGTAATCGATCTTTTTCTGGATCTTGTTCACGTGGCAATGTGCCTTTGATAGGTCGGGTCTGGATTTTATTATCTTCCAGTAATAAAAAGCGTTCGGGTGAAACACTGATGACACAATTTTCAGGTAAGCGAATGAAAGCCGAAAAAGGGGCACGATTCGACTCGTTGAGTTTCTTGAAAGCCTGCCATTCATCGCCCTGATAATCTGCGTGAAAACGCTGTGCCAGATTAACCTGATAGCAGTCACCATTACGTAAGTAACGATGAATATGCGCAATTTTTTCATGATATTGCTGTTCACTCATATTGGATTGCCACGCGCTGGTGAGGGCAAGATGTGTTTCGCGGGGCTGGGTGTGTGTTTCAAGCCATGCCAAACGAGTATCAATATCGTGATAGCTTAATAAAGTTGTTTTTTGCTGGTGGTGGTCAATGATAAGGCACCAATCGTAGATCCCAATGGCCATATCCGGGAAATTCAATTCATTAATGGTTGTCGCTGGTAGCTTTTCAGTCCATCTCCCGAGATCATACCCCCATATTCCCAATGCTCCTCCCTGAAATGGCAGGTCGGGATCAAACTGAGGGGTAATATTGCAGTCATTAAGATGTTTTTTTAGTAATAAAAAGGGATCTTCTTGAGAATGAGAGACGGTATCATGGCTTTTGATTTCCGTCGAGTTTCCTTGCGTCACAAGAGTGATGATTGGTTCTGCAACAATAATATCAAATCGATTATGTGAATGTTGAGCGGCTCCTGAATGTAACAACATTGCCCAAGGAGTGGCAGAAAGAGGAGCAAAATAGCTGGCAGCAAGATCAGGGAAATAAGGTAACTGACGTTTTTGTAATGCAATCTTCATGGTGGAACCCGTATTGGCAGGGCAATTCAAAAGTAACTGATTAATTGGCGGAGATTATCATAGAATGGTACGCCTGTTCACTTGCTGTCATACTGCAACTTAAAATTGGTTGTGTATATAATCACAACCATCATCATTCATTACTATATATTAGAGGTAAACGCCATGTTTTCAGGTATGCCGGCACTGTCCCATGAAGAGCAACAGATTGCTGTAGAAAGGATTCATCAACTTATTTCTGAAGGGATGAGCAGTGGAGAAGCAATCGCCATTGTGGCTCAGGAACTGAGGGAAAAACATCAGGATAAAGAACAGATCCATGTTTTGTTTGAAGATGATGTAAAATAGTCGCAACGCATTTTTAACAAAACTCACATAATTACTTTCTATTACATGTTAGTTTAACCTAACATTAATCCATACTATTTGGATGGTAATAGGAGGTAACATGAAGGTAAAACAATTCATCCATCGTGCAGGGTTATTGAATGTGGCCGTTGCACTTTCTTTTATGTTTACAACTGCTGTATCAGCGACTGAAAATGACCATGTCGCTAAATTTGTTTCCTGCAAAAATCTGACTAAAGATCAAATTGCCGCACAGGTTAAACAAGATTTCTTGCAAAACCGTCTTAATCACTGGGATAAGGACAGGAAACAATTAGGTACGGCAAAACCTGTAGCATGGGTAAATGTCAACGATATTACCGGTGATAAAGACGCATTACTGGTTCCGCTGGTTGTCAGGGGCACTAAAAAAGACAAAAGCTATAATGTCACCATTGATTGCCAGAAAGAGACTATCAGCTATAGTGAAATCCGGTAATTAAATAGTCATGATAGCTTCACATGTGTTCGGGATACTGGAAACGTATCCCTTTTTATGCTTTTCGTCTTGCCAGTTGCCTATTTGTTGGTTGTGCTCTCTTATTCCTGCCACATAATGAGTTATGCTTCTGGGGTTAGCAATTAAAAGCGCTTGCTTCCTAATGGCGCTACTTTTGGTTGCTCAGACAGCTTTGTCACTCTCTTACTGGCGAACACAATTTTGGAACTCAGTGGGTGTATCTAATTGAGAGGTCTCTATGACGGAATTACGGAAACTTTATCCGGCTTATGATGCATATAAGACTGGCTATCTGGATACCGGTGACGGACACCGGATCTACTGGGAACTGTGCGGCAATCCTAAAGGTAAACCTGCGGTATTTATTCACGGAGGACCCGGTGGAGAAATAGCCCATTACCATAGACAGCTATTCGATCCTGAATATTACCATGTCATGCTATTTGATCAGCGTGGTTGTGGGCGCTCTAAGCCTCATGCAAGCCTTGAAAATAATACAACCTGGCATCTTGTGGATGATATTGAACGCTTACGTAGACTCATGGGCGTTGATAACTGGCTGGTTTTTGGTGGCTCATGGGGGTCAACATTATCTCTGGCTTATGCCCAGAAACATCCTCATGCTGTATCAGAGCTGGTATTAAGGGGAATATTTCTACTCCGGCCTCAGGAATTGCAATGGTATTATCAGGAAGGTGCTTCCCGATTTTTCCCGGAAAAATGGGAGCGTATATTATCCATTCTTTCTGAAGAAGAACGCGCAGATGTGATGAGTGCTTATCACAAACGTCTGACAAGTAGTGATCCCGCAGTGCAGTTGGAAGCCGCTCAACTATGGAGTACCTGGGAAGGTGAAACTATCACACTGTTACCTTCTGAACATGCTGATTCATTTGCAGAAGAACAGTTTGCTCTGGCAATTGCACGTATTGAAAATCATTATTTTATCAATAATGGTTTTATGGATGAGACACATCAGCTATTAGATCATGTTGATGCTATCAGGCATATTCCTGCAGTCATTATTCATGGGCGTTATGATATGGCATGTCAGGTACAGAATGCTTGGGATTTGGCAAAAGCATGGCCAGAAGCCGAGTTACATATTATTGAAGGAGCCGGTCACTCTTTTGATGAACCGGGTATTTTGCATCAGTTAATCAAAGCAACTGATAAGTTTATTGGAAAGTAGATGGGGTAACCACTTGCTCACGCAGTGGTTACTTTTTATTGAGTTATTTTGCCGATTATCTTTAACGATAGATCTTTAACGATAGTTTTTAACGGCTTTTCGGCTCGTAAGGTAAACGAGATAAAGACCTTGATTGCTGACGGTAATGCCTTAATCGCTGCTGGAAATATTCTCTCAGATGTTGTGGCTGAGTTTGCTCAACACTATCCGGAATGACAGGCATATTATAACGCTCTTTAAATGCAACGCCTGATGCCGCTAAATCAGTGTTGACTTTGTCCATTTCATCTTTTGATAGTCTGGCTAAATTATGCTCTACCATATTGTCTCCAAAAAAATACTATGTATACCTTTCGTCTTTCAAGTTGATTCTTGAAATCTGTAAGATATATCCTCAGGAGATAAAATTAATGGAGTCTCATTCATTTAGCAAGCCGTTATTTGAATAAAAAATAGCCCAATAAATATTAATAATATCAATTATCATTTCTATTAAGTTGGTTTTATTTTAATAAATATTTAATCAAATAAAATTGATTATTATTTTCTTATATTTAATGAGATTTATTCTTGTTGGCAGATGAATATAAATTGTTTATTATCAAATGGTTATTTATTATTAATTTATTTTTGTTTTATTGATTTTTAATAGGCATAATATGCTCCAGTTAATTAATCATCAGGAGATAGGGCTATGTTGAAACAAGAAATGATCACTAAATTAAATGAGCAATTAAATCTGGAATTTTATTCTGCTAATTTATATCTGCAAATGAGTGCATGGTGTAGTGATAAAGGGTACGAAGGAGCGGCCGCATTTCTGAGAGCCCATTCACAAGAAGAAATGCAGCATATGCAACGCTTATTTGATTATTTGGGTGATACTGGAGCAATGCCTGTACTAGGTGCGATTCAGGCTCCACCTGTTGAATTTAGTTCCATTTCTGATGTATTCAATCAGACCTATGAACATGAAAAACTGATCACTGAAGAGATTAATAAACTGGCTCACTTGGCGATGACAACTCAGGATTATTCTACTTTTAACTTCTTACAGTGGTATGTTTCTGAACAACATGAAGAAGAGAAATTATTCAAATCTATTCTGGATAAACTGGGTATGGTGGGTGAGAGTGGTAAATCTTTATTCTTACTGGATAAGGACTTGAAAGGGTTATCTGTTCCAGCACATGCAGCCCACGGCTGAGATGAGTTTATAATCAACTAGTCTCTATCTGATGGATTTTTGGACCGTGATTCCTGTTTTTGGACTATTTCAAGCAGGAATCACGGTTTTTTCGTTTTATTTTCTACTCTTGTTTTTGCGTGGTGCTTCACAGGTCCGGGCTTTTACCACAGATTAAACTTGTCTTTTGATATAGAATTCTCTCAATTATAAAATTCGTCTTTATATTAAAGGGTTATATATTTATGACTATTTTTAGCATTCGCTCATTCTGGACTAAGTTATCTGCTTTGGTTGTTTTGTTTGTTGGCATATCCTGCCAGCAGGCTTTAGCACATGCTCACTTAAAAGATCAAACTCCGGCTGAAAATACAACGGTCGAAGCGGCACCACAAGCTATAACCCTGAGTTTTTCAGAACGCATTGAGCTTGGGTTCAGCAAAGTAAAATTAATTGGCCCGGAAAAAGAAGTGATTAAAACAGGAAAACTGGAGCTTGATCCGGAAACTAAAACCAAACTGATTCTGCCGGTTGAAGCCAAATTGCCTGCCGGTGAATATCGCGTTGACTGGAGTGTGTTGTCGGTCGATGGTCATAAAACGAAAGGTGTTTATAACTTTACTGTAAGATAATGATTTCACTCGAGACATTATACGTACTCTGTCGTTTCTTTCATTTTGTGGCTGTAATGCTAATGTTCGGGCTTAGCCTGTTCATTACTTTACTTGCATCAGGCCACTTTTCAGTATTGATTAAAAAACGGCTGAAATCTGCTTTAGGGATTAGTACTGCACTGGCTTTTATAACTTCAATCGTCTGGTTTATTGTACAGGCCGGACTGATGGGAGATGGCTGGCACGATGCTTACCAGACAGAAATATGGCAGGCAGTATTAGGGACCGCTTTTGGCAAGGTATGGCAGTGGCAATTGTTGGTTGCAACTCTTGCTGTGGGGGGAATGCTATTTTTACGTACTAATGCTGGTAGCTCTCAAACAAGGCACTTTTTATTATTAGGCTGTTCTGTTGTTTTGCTTTCAAGCCATGCCTTCATTGGGCATGCTGCTATGTATGAAGGGGCGCTTGGTCAACTGCTTCAGTTGAATCAGGTTGTCCACTTACTCAGTGCAGGTTATTGGTTTGGTGGGTTATGGCCGTTTTTGCTGTGCTTGCAATTCTTACGTCTGAAAGGTAGTCCCGGATTGAATCCAACTCCTGACAAGGTGGAGAGTGGTGACACGGAGAGTCGTCTTTATGATGAAAGTGTTGCTGCGATGAGACGATTTTCTAATTATGGGCATTTGGCTGTTTTTTTGGTGATTGCTACAGGCATTGTCAGTAGCATCATTCTAATTCCGGGCTGGCCGACTTTTAATGCTCCAGTCTCCGAATACCAATCAATGTTGTGGCTAAAAATTACACTGGTTACAATTATGGTTATCTTAGCTTTAATCAATCGTTATATCTTAGTGCCTAAGTTAAAGCAAAAAGGGCGCTATGAATTACTCATGATCAACAGTTGGCTGGAAATCATTCTGGGGGCAGCAGCCCTGCTTTGTGTTGCTATTTTTGCAACAGAACCTCCTGTGTGATCCTCATTTATATGTGCCATATCCCATTTTGGTCGGCTGAACTACTTTTCAACCGTATTTCGTATTAAGTAATTAAGCGCAGAGTTTCTGCGCTGCCACTTTCCTAGCATTATGGTGCAGTTAAGTGTATTGGTCATGGTAATGAGTGGTCTTAGCTATATAAACAGGGAAAAGGGCGTTAGAATTCGGGTTGTGTATTTATCTGGGGAATAACAATGAAACGAGTATTTTGTGTTTTATCTTTTTTGTTTTTTTCTTTTCAGGGGATGGCGGCCCCAATACAAACAGTAAGTAAGTTACAGTTCGGTAAGCAATGGGCTTTCACCCGTGAAGAGGTTATGCTTGATTGTCGTTCAGGAGGTGCATTGTTCGTGATCAACCCCAGTACGCTTATGCAATACCCGCTCAATGAACGAGCAGAAGAACTTGTGCAAACCCACCAAGTGATTGCAACACCGCTAAACACAATACTTCTAGATGATCCTGAGAATAATAATCAAAAAATGAGCATCAAACCATTTCAAAAGGCAGCTATGACTTTATGTGATTATAAAACAGGTGATAAAAAAGATAAGTGATTTTTACTTCTGATATGAATGAAATGTCAATTAATGTGTTAATAAATTAACCAAACTTGGTAAATTATCATGTCTCAACTACTCTTTAAGAGGTAAGTTGTTCTACGTCTCAATGGCATTTTAGCGCACGGCTCTCTAACAGAGCCATTTTCCCTAGGCCGAGTAGAGGAATGAGCTCGGCCTTTTTTTATTATGCTTACCACAATTAGTGAATAATTTTATTCTTTTTTCACAAAATCATTTTTCCCCTAATTTGTATAATTTGTTCAGTAGACTTTGAATGGCAATAATGTAGTGACAAACAAACGCAAAAAAATTGCATAAACAACCATTCGTCGGTAGAGAGGATATTGGATAATAATTTGAGCAGGAACACGGTTTGGACTGCAAATCAGGTAGTTTTATAATATAAGCTGTGATAACTAACTGAATTTCAAAAGTGAATACTGGTAAAATTCCCGAAAGAAAATTCTAATTCTGTGCTTCGGGCTTTAAATTGGGGCAGCGAATAGAAGGGAGACAGAAAATTTATCGGAGTGACTGATATCTTTAATAAGAATCCCTATTCGTTAATTTATTGTTGTTCACTTGTTGTTCACTTGTTGTTCTTGACTACTTTGTATAGGTGTATATGGATAAGTATAAACGCTATGAGAATTTATCAAATAGCTTGATGGCATTATTATCAGGCGAGTATAACCTGATTGCATCTCTTGCAAATACAAGTTCATTGTTATATGAACATTTGGATAATGTTAATTGGGTTGGCTTTTACTTGGTAGATGGTGATACCCTAGTTTTAGGGCCATTTCAGGGCAAAATTGCCTGTGTTCGTATTCCTATAGGGAAAGGGGTATGCGGAACCGCTGTAGAAAAGAATAGTATCCAGCGTATTTCTGATGTACATGCTTTTCCCGGTCATATAGCCTGTGATGCAGCTAGTAACGCTGAAATTGTCCTTCCTTTGGAAATTAATGGGCAAATTATCGGCGTTCTTGATATCGACAGCACGGTTTTTGACCGGTTCGATGAATATGATGAACATGGCTTGAAAGCCCTTGTTAGCAGGCTGTGTGAGCATTTGGGGCAATGTGTTGTGCCAAAATATCTGCAACAGAATGTAACTTAACTTATGTATGACGTGGCATTTATCGGCAACACCATTATAATGTCGCCTGTTCATGCCTGCGCTGGTTGGCAAAACCGTTGTAATCAGGAAATTTCATGGAAAATCAACCTAAGTTGAACAGTAGTAAAGAAGTCATTGCTTTTTTGGCTGATCGTTTCCCGTTATGTTTCGCCGCAGAAGGTGAAGCACGTCCTTTGAAAATCGGGATCTTTCAGGATATCGTTGAACGTATTCAGGGCGAAGAGTGTTTAAGTAAAACACAACTCCGTTCTGCTCTGCGCTTGTATACTTCCAGCTGGCGTTACCTTTATGGTGTAAAAGAAGGTGCTCAGCGTGTTGACCTTGACGGCAATGCGTGTGGTGAGCTGGAAGCTGAACATATTGAACATGCGCGCCAGCAGTTAGCGGAAGCTAAAGCTCGTGTACAGGCTCAACGGGCTGAACAACGTGCCAAAAAACGTGAAACAGAAAACGTATCTGACAAGAAAAGCGAACGTCCTGTGAATAAAAAGGCTGCGCCTCGTCGCCGTCCGGAAGCAGGTAAAAAGGATGAGAAACGTCCATCCCGTCCGCAAGAACGTCCGCAGCAATCGCGTAAACCAGCAGATAAAGCTAGCAAAAAAATTGCACAACCTGAGTTAACCTCAGTTACAGATGTATCCTCTTTGACAGTCGGTCAGACAATCAAAGTGAATGTAGGGAAAAGCCTAATGGATGCTTCTGTGCTGGAAATTGCGAAAGATGGTGTAAGAGTGCAGTTACCTACTGGTCTGGCAATGATTGTACGCGCAGAACACTTAAAGTTCTGATACGGAGGCCAACTTGGGCATGAACAAACTCATTACTTTGGCTTTCGTTTTAGGTCTATCATTTTTTGGTACAGGGTATGCAGATACTGTCAATGATAGTACTGCTCGTAGTGATACCGCTAATACCTCTGTATCTGTTGCCGGAACAACAGTTGGGAATAATCCGCCTACTGTTACTCTAAATCAGTTACCTGATCTAAAACCGGAATTACAACATGCAACAGTCAGTCAACGGGTTGTTTCCCGTTTTCTCAGTTCTCACTACCGCCATTTTAATCTTGATGCCGATTTCTCAGGAAAAATCTTTGACCGTTACTTAAATATGCTGGATTACGGGCATAATATTTTTCTGGCATCAGATATCGCGCAATTTGCCTCACAAAAAGCGCTTTTAGGTAAAGAGCTTAAAAATGGTGATTTACACCTTCCATATGCGTTATTTAACTTACAGCAAAAACGTCGTTTTGAGCGCTATCAATATGCTCTTTCCAGATTAGAGCGGCCTATCCGTTTAGATGGAAATGATAAGTTAGAGACTGAGCGTGATAAAGCACCGTGGCCGACGAGTATTGAAGAATTAAATCATCTCTGGGATGCCAAGATTAAGTCAGATTGGATAAATCTTAAACTGTCAGGGAAAAATGATAAAGAGGTCAAGGAAACACTGACAAAACGCTATAGGACTTTGTTAAAACATTTGACTCAGAGTAAAAGTGAAGATGTTTTTCAAATTATAATGATGGCTTTTGCTCGTGAAATAGATCCTCATACCAGCTACCTTTCACCTCGTAATACAGAGCAGTTTAATTCAGAAATGAGCCTTTCACTCGAAGGGATCGGCGCTGTATTACAGTATGATGATGAATATGTAACCGTCCGCTCACTTGTGGCGGGAGGCCCGGCTGCCAAAAGTAATTTACTCAAAGTCGGAGATAAAATTATTGGAGTAGGGCAGGCAGGTAAACCTATTGTAGATGTTGTTGGCTGGCGTCTGGAAGATGTTGTTGCTCTGATCAAAGGGCCAAAAGGCAGTAAAGTCCGCCTTGAAATTATTCCAAGTGCAAAAGGGGCAAAAAATCATATTATCACGTTAACTCGTGAAAATATTCGCCTTGAAGACAACGCAGTTAAAATGTCAGTTAAAACTGTTGGTAAAGAAAAAGTTGGGGTCCTTGATATTCCCAGTTTTTATGTTGGCTTGACTAATGATGTAAAAGTACAACTGCAAAAACTAACGAAGCAAAATGTTTCTGCCATTGTTATTGATTTGCGTGGTAATGGTGGTGGTGCGCTGACAGAAGCCGTTTCACTTTCTGGTTTATTCATTACAACTGGCCCAGTTGTACAGATCCGAGATAATACAGGGCAGATTAAAGAAGATTCAGATACTGATGAAGCGGTATATTATAAAGGCCCTTTGGTTGTTTTAGTTGATAATTTAAGTGCTTCTGCATCTGAAATTTTTGCGGCAGCTATGCAGGATTATGGGCGTGGATTGATTGTTGGTGAGCCGACTTTTGGTAAAGGGACAGTGCAACAATATCGTTCCCTGAATCGCATTTATGATCAAATGCTCAGTCCTGAGTGGCCGGCAATCGGTTCAGTGCAATATACTATCCAGAAGTTCTATCGTATAAATGGTGGTAGTACTCAGCTTAAAGGTGTTACACCTGATATTCTTATGCCAACAGGAACAGAGCCTACTGATATAGGTGAAAGTAAGGAGGATAATGCTTTGCCTTGGGATAGTATCCAACCAGCAATTTATTCTTCTTCAAAGAATATTTCAGAGTTAGTGCCATTATTAACTAAGCTGCATCGCCAGCGTATCGCTAATGATCCTGAATTTAAATATATTGATCAGGATATTGCCTATTATAAGGTACTAAAAGCTCGTCATGGTGTTTATTCATTAAACTATGCAGAGCGGGAAAAAGAAAATAAAGAGTATGAGGCGATTAAACTAAATCGTATCAATGAGCGCTTCAAACGGGAAGGTAAAAAACCACTTGTGTCACTTGATGACTTAGCAAAAGATTATAAAGGGCCAGACCCTTACTTAGACGAGTCGATACAAATTGCTCTGAATTTGGCTCACCAGCCAGGTGAAATAACTCAGAATAAATAGTAGTGGTTTTATATATCATAATGCATAAAAAGCCGGCTTTTACAGTCGGTTTTTTTACTTTTGTATTATTGGCTGGATCTTATGTAAAATTGTAAAGTTATGTTGATTCTATCGCTTAACATCTTAAAAAAATTGAATAATATGGTCTTAGTCCCCATCTTATGATTTACTTTTAGTTGAACTGTTTGATTATTAAAGGAAGCAAATTTATATGATGAGAATTGCCCTGTTCCTGCTCACCAACCTTGCCGTTATGGTTGTGTTTGGGATAATACTTTCACTTACGGGAGTACAGCGAAGTAGTGTTGCTGGCCTTATGATTATGGCTGGTTTGTTTGGTTTTGGTGGTGCATTTATTTCTTTGTTAATGTCTAAATGGATGGCATTGCGTTCTGTTGGTGGGCAGGTTATTGAAAAACCGTCTAACGAAACGGAATTCTGGTTGATGGAAACTGTTCGCCGTCAGTCTGATCAAGTGGGTATCACTATGCCACAGGTTGCCATCTATGATGCACCGGATATTAACGCATTCGCGACAGGAGCTCGCCGTAATGCGTCTTTAGTGGCTGTTAGTACAGGCTTGCTGAATAATATGAGCCGCGATGAAGCTGAAGCTGTTATTGCTCATGAGGTTAGCCACATTGCTAATGGTGACATGGTAACAATGACGTTGTTACAAGGGATTGTAAACACATTCGTTATCTTTATTTCACGTATCATTGCACAAGCGGCAGCAAGTTTCTTGTCCAGTAGTGACGATGAAAGCGAAAGCAGTAGTAATGGCAACCCTATTGTTTATATGATCCTTTCCATGGTTTTGGAAATTGTATTTGGTATTCTGGCAAGTATTATCACCATGTGGTTTTCTCGTTATCGTGAGTTTCACGCAGATGCGGGGTCAGCAAAACTTGTCGGACGTGAGAAAATGATTGCTGCATTACAGCGCCTCAAAACAAGCTATGAGCCTCAGGAAGAAGGTAGCATGATGGCGTTTTGTATTAATGGCAAATCGAAGAGTTTTAGTGAATTATTCTTATCTCATCCACCATTGGATAAACGTATTGAAGCGTTGCGTAGCGGCGAATATATGAAGTAATGCTGCTTGGTTTGCATCTATTTTCAAGACGAAAATCTAAAAAAATTAATGAAAAAGCCGGGATTTATGATAAATCCCGGCTTTTTTACCATTATATTATTTAATCCTGATCAAATATCTTTTTATCAGTTTTACCCATTAACTGGCTGGTAATTGTACCGGCAGTCATAGCTCCATTGACATTTAGCGCAGTACGCCCCATATCAATCAGTGGTTCAACAGAGATTAATAAAGCGACCAAAGTGACAGGTAATCCCATCGCTGGCAGAACAATAAGTGCGGCAAACGTAGCACCACCACCAACACCAGCCACACCAGCAGAGCTGATAGTCACAATTCCCACCAGAGTTGCAATCCATAGAGGGTCAAAAGGATCAATACCAACAGTTGGAGCAATCATAGCGGCTAACATAGCAGGGTAAATTCCGGCACAACCATTCTGACCGATAGTTGCACCAAATGAGGCAGAGAAGCTGGCTATAGACTCAGGGACACCAAGACGACGTGTTTGCGTTTCTACGTTTAACGGGATACTTGCAGCACTTGAGCGACTGGTAAAAGCAAATGTCAGAGCAGGGCCTGCTTTTTTCAAAAATTTCAGTGGGTTGATGCCTGTTATAGCTAAAAGAATGCCGTGTACAACAAACATTAGACCTATAGCAATGTAGGAAGCAACAACAAAGTTACCTAATTGAGCTATATCGTGAATATTAGAGCTGGCAACTACTTTGGTCATTAATGCCATGACTCCATATGGGGTAAGGCGCATAACTAGCCTGACTAGTTTCATTGCCCATGCTTGCATAGTATCAATAGCGATAAGAGCTCGTTCACCGCGTTCACGGTCATCTTTCAGCATTTGCAGAGCTGCAATTCCCAAAAATGTTGCAAAAATGACGACGCCGATAATTGAGGTCGGGCTTGCTCCAGTGAGATCTGCAAATGGATTTTTAGGAATAAAAGAGAGGATTAGTTGCGGTACACTCAGGTCTGAAACACGATTAATATAATTTGTCTCAATTGCTGATAGACGAGCTGTCTCTTGTGTTCCCTGAACTAATCCAGCAGCGGTCAACCCAAACATATTGGCGATAACAATACTGATTAAAGCAGAAATGGCTGTAGTGAACAGCAGTGTACCAATAGTCAGCAAGCTGATCTTACCTAAGGAAGATGCCTTATGCAGACGTGCAACTGCACTTAGTATAGAAGCAAAGACTAATGGCATAATGACCATTTGTAACAATTGCACATAACCATTGCCGACAATGTTGAACCATTTAATTGATTCTTTTACGACCGGGTTATGCGCACCATAAATGACATTCAACGCTAATCCAAAAAAGACGCCAACAACTAAGGCAATAAGCACTTTTTTAGATAGACTCCATTGATCTGAACTCGTTTTTGCTAAAATAACGAGTAGTGCTGTAAAAACCAGCACATTAATAATGAGTGGTAAATTCATCCCTAGTCTCCAATATTCTGACTAATATTTTTGTATGGTATGTATTCACTTCGAGTTATAGCGAAAAGTTTTACCATTATTTTATTAAAGAATTATGGTATCAATATAAGTATTAGCTTTCTTATAATTTTAGGGAATATAATATAATTATTTTTCACTAGATAGCACTATTAGTTATATGTATTTATGTAATTTATTTTGCTTTCATTTAATGTTAATCAATTTGTGAGTAGAGTGCCTTCAGAGAGTATGAGGTTATTTGATTTATCTGATTAATATATAAGTTTATTTATCTACAATGACAGGCTGTAACTCAGAAGTTAGATAACCAGATAGTGAAATTAATAAGTGAAAATAAAGAAATAATATTTATATTTTGATTGGCCCTATTATTAAAATAGGACCATGATTTGATAGAAAACAAACTCAATTATTTGTACAAATTCTGTAATTTATCAATGTGTAATTTATCAAGTTGCAGTTTATTCAATTGCAATTTATCAAGTTGCAGTTTATTCAATTGCAATTTATCTAAATAATCGACAAATGAAAGATTGATATGCTGCGGAATAAGAATAGAAATGACTACAAGTAAAACTGCTATAAATCGCTCTGCTTTTTTGCGCTCCTTTCCCCTCAAGATAGGAATTCGAAAACGCATTTTCAGCGGCCATAAGAGAGGAATACCTGCGGGTGTCAGCATATCTGCGATTAGGTGGCTAATATATCCTATGAGCATGGCATGGATAAAATCAGTTGGTATCGGCCACTCTGGCGGTATTTCAGTCTGGAATAGGATAATACCGACTGTCAGAGCCAGTAGGCTATGAGTGAACCCTCTGTGTCCGCAAAGCCGCGCAATAGGAATGGAAATAAAACGAAATAGTCTACCTAAAGTTGAATGTGGATGATCAATATCTGGTAATAAGGAAGCCAGAAGTACACCGGGAATCATGTGGAACCAATCTCCCTGTGCTATTTCTGGAGTGATTTCTAGCTGGTGAGCCAATACAAGGCTGGCAACTGAAAAGAGAAGGTGCCCTTCTGCTGTCATAATTATTTATACTAGATTGTTTGTTGTATTGATTACTGGTGCTGATTGCTGTTTATGTATACAGTGCGCTAGTATAGAGGGTTTTGCCTAACTTGAACAGGGGTAAACAAGAAAAATCTTTTATTTATTAACATATAACACTAATATTTAATTGGCTCTTGCCCAGCCAACTAAAAGGAATTTGAAAGGCGAAGAGTATATGATTCTGGTGATTAATTCACTTACTTTAGCGTTACGACTTGAAATCTTTTGGGTTTATGCGCATGAGGAGTATCAATGACGTATTCACAGGCAAGGTATATTGCTATCACAAAAAGGTTATTGGGCTGGGTTATTTTTATACCGGCCTTTTTGTCAACCCTAGCTTCAGTGGTCAACTTGGTATGGCTGCATGGAGTTAAAGGTGATGGTATTCACGCAGTCTTGAATGATTTTTTAAAAATGATGGCTGACGTGATTAAGTTCAATACACCGTTTTTAGATGTTTTTTGGCGATATTCTCCAACACCAGATTATATGACGGTTATCACAGGAGCGAATGTTAGTTTTTTGGTCATCTATTTCCTGATGTTTGTTGGTTTAGCGATGAGTGCATCTGGTTTGAGGATATATCGTCAATTTAAATTTATTAAGGAACAGATTGAAGATCACATGATCCTTGAGAAAGCAAAAGAAAGTGGTGTCACCCAAGAACAGCTGGAAGCTAAGGTAAAGTTCCCGCGTCACTCATTATTCAGTCAAATATTCACTCTCTATATATCACCTATTATTATTGCTGCAATTGCTTATTTTTTATCAAAATTATTAGGTTGGTGATACAATATGATAGCTGCGGGATGCTGAACTCCCCAGCTATATCTGCTGTTTTCCGGATTGCTTCTTTGTTGTGGCAATACTTGCTCCTCCCTGTCAGTATTTTCATAAACTGTACACCAGTGGGTTCGCTTTCTTGCCGCTATAACTATTAAGTATATATACGTCTGTTTCATAAATTTCACAAATAGAAATTAACATAATTAATCTTTTGCTATAGTTTACTTTCTTACCTCAATTGGTTTTTATTAAGAAAATAATAAACAAGCATATTTGGATTAATATAGTTAACCCTTCTATTAGATTTTAAATCTGATTATGCAGCTATTCTGCATCAGATCGAATTTTTATTCGGATAATATATTATCGATGATACTTTGTGCAGTGATGAAATTATCTCCGCCAAAAAGGTTACAGCGATTCAATAAATAATAGAGCTGATAGAGAGGCTGCCGTTCAATGAAATCTGACGGTAGTGGCCAAACACTTTGATAGCCATCAAGAACCTGTAGAGGAAGCTCAGGATAAAAAGGGAGCATAGCAAGATCACATTCACGATCACCCCAATAACATGCAGGATCAAATGCAACGACACAATTGTGATTTACAGATGCGCAGTTCGTTGGCCATAAATCCCCATGCAATAAAGATGGTTCAGGCTGATGAGAGTGCAGTTTGTTACTAATTTTTTCGACAATTGCATCGATGTTGCCGAATACCATGCCGTTATCTGATGCAAGTTGTAATTGCCAGCCAATACGTTTTTCTGCATAAAATTGGTTCCAGCGTTTTTGCCATCCATTCGGCTGGATTGTCGTCCCAAGCATGTTGTCAAAATCAAAACCAAATTTGGGTTGTTCATTCCATTGGTGGAGTCTGGCAAGTTGTTGGCCAAAGCAGTACGCGTTATGGGCATCAAATGGCTTGATAGGAAGATATTCGAGTAAAAGGAAACTATGATTACGGTCATGCCCAACGCCATAGACTTCAGGTACTCTGGTTGTATTACTGCGGGCTAATAATTCCAGTTGTTCTGCCTCGGTTTTAAAGATAGGCAACATTTCTTTCGTATTGGATTTAACAAAGATATGTTGATCGCCATACTCAACCGACCAAGAACGGTGAATATCTCCTCCTGATAATTCCGTTTTGTTGCGGATTTCTGCCTCTTCAAAATGTTCACTTAATAGACGGCTAACAGTTTGCCACATGACTCACCTCATTAAGTTGACAATTACTATGCACATATTACATACAGATACAGCGGTTGAACAGTTTAAAACAGAATTTAAATCCTGATTAGTGGGCCATATTTAAGTTGGATATAGGCCCCCTAATTTGATTTTACTGAAGACTCACACTGATGGGGATAATATATCCTTAGTCTGTTTTCTGTTCATTTTCTTTCTGGCTAATTTTATTTGGTCATAAATAACAGCGAATGCGAAGAAAATAGCCTGAATGATAACAATGCATGCACCGGTTTCACCATCAATGTGGAAACTGACTATTGTACCAAGAACACTGGATGTGACTGATGCTATTATGGCAACAATCATCATACGCTCAAAACTCCGACACAAAATAAAAGCAATAATTCCGGGCGATATTAACATTGCAATCACCAGAATAATCCCGACAGCTTGTAATGAGGCCACAATGGTTAGAGCCAAAAGAGATAATAAGCCATAGTGCAGCAGTTTCACTGGTAAACCAACAACTTTGGCCTGATTAGGGTCAAAGCAATATAGCATGAAATCCTTACGTTTTAGGAGAACAACAGCCAGAGTGAACCCTGCAATACACATTATTTGGAACAGTTCATTGTGAGTAATACCGAGGATACTGCCGAATAGAATATGGGTCAAATGTTGTTCTGTATCTATGCGGGTAAAAAGCACCAGCCCAAATGCAAACATGCCCGAAAACACAACACCCATGACGGTATCTTCCTTAACCCGGCTGTGCTCTTTCAGATATCCAGTGGCAAATGCGCAAAATATTCCTGAAAGGAATGCACCTATCGCAAGTGGTATTCCTGCAACAAATGCCAGAACAATTCCCGGTAATACTGCGTGAGAAATAGCATCTCCCATTAATGACCAACCCTTCAGTACTAAATAACACGATAGTACTGCGCAGACAGTTCCCACGACGATCGCAGCCATAATGGCACGTTGCATAAAATCATGCATAAAAGGTTCCGTGATGAACTCAATCAAGCTATTCATGAGTGCTCTCCCTGAGTAAGTGCCTGAGATTCTTTTCTGGCTCGTTGGCGAGAGGCCAGCATACCGTGCTTAGGTGCAAAGAAGAAAGCCAGCAGGAAAATCACGGTTTGTAAGGTAACAATGACGCCTCCGGTTGCGCCATTAAGGAAGTAACTAATATAAGCACCTATACAACTGGTTAAGGCACCTATGGCAACTGAAATGACAAGCAGATTCTTAAAACGGTCTGTCAGCAAATACGCAGTTGCTCCTGGGGTCACTACCATAGCAATGACCAAAATAGCTCCAACTGTTTGTAAGGCTGCAACAGTACAGGCGCTTAATAAAGTGAAGAAAATAATTTTCAGACGTAATGGGGATAACCCGATAGATCGAGCATGGTTTTCATCGAAGAACACAACCAGTAGATCTTTCCAGAGCAGCATCAGAACAATAAAAGATACAGAGATAATGATTTCTACCTGCAATACATCTTCATCAGCGATCCCCAGAATATTGCCGAGGATGATGGTTTGTACATTAACGGATGTTGGATTTAAAGAAACGATCAATAACCCGGCAGCGAAAAAAGTGGAAAATATAAACCCAATAACGGCATCTTCACGTAAGCGTGTGATGTGGCGTACGAGAGTCATCGATAATGCTGCAAGCATCCCGGTAAAAAAAGCACCGCCGGCATAAGGTAAACCAAGAGCGTAAGCACCGGCAACGCCGGGCACCACGGAGTGGGAGAGAGCATCTCCCATTAGTGACCAGCCTTTCAGCATTAAATAGGCTGACAAAAAAGCACAGACAGCGCCGACAATGGCACTTACCCACATGGCTTTCACCATATAGTTATAATTAAATGGCTGTAGTAACAGTTCCATCATAGCTGGCCGTCCTTCTGTTTTTGACTTTGTCGTGGAGGAACATGATTGTCATGACCGTAAAATACGGCAGCGCGCTCATCATCTGTAATGACGGTCAGGGAACGTGGGTCATCATCGTCATGGAGTTCAGGGCCAGAGAGATTGATATGGCGTAAAACACCGCCAAATGTGGTTTCCAGATTCTTCTGTGTGAATGTGGTTTCAGTTGGGCCGCTGGCCAGAACGGTGCGATTAATCAAAATGACATGGTCACAAAATTCGGGAACACTGCCGAGGTTATGTGTGGAGACCAAAATTAAGTGTCCTTCATCACGCAGATCACGAAGCAAATCAATAATGGCATTTTCAGTTTTAACATCCACTCCGGTAAAAGGCTCATCTAAAAGTAGAACTTTTCCTTCTTGAGCCAGTGCGCGTGCCAGAAATGCCCGTTTTTTCTGTCCACCAGAAAGTTCACCAATTTGTCTATCACGCAGTTCAATCAGCCCGACACGTTCAAGTGAACGGTTTACGATTTGGTGGTCGAGTTTACTAGGCCTACGGAGGAAGCCCATTTTTCCATAGCGCCCCATCATCACAACATCAGAAACCAGAACCGGAAAGTTCCAGTCTACTTCTTCGGTTTGTGGAACGTAAGCAATGATATTCTTCTTCAGTGCTGTTTTTATGGATTGCTCATTCAGGGTTACTTTTCCTTGAGACGGAGTAACTAGCCCCATAATGGTTTTGAACAATGTAGATTTCCCACTGCCATTCATTCCCACTAATGCACAGATAGTACCGCCTGTGATATCAAAGCTCGCATCATAAATTGCAGTATGGCCGTTGTTGTAAGTGACAGTCGCGTTATCAACTAATAAATGTGGCTTTTCAAAGAGTGACGATGCGTTTTTCATTGATTAAATCCTTTTGCAATAGTATCGACGGTCATATTCAACAGATCAATATAGGTAGGAACAGGGCCTTTTGCTGTAGAGAGGGAATCAACATACAGTACGCCGCCATAGCGGGCACCGGTCTCTTTGCTGACTTGTTTTGCCGGTTTATCTGAAACAGTACTTTCACTGAAAACAACAGGGATTTTATGTTTTACCATCGTATCAATGACGCGGCGAACCTGCTGTGGTGTACCTTGTGCTTCGGCATTAATCGGCCATAAATAGACTTCTTTGAATCCATAATCTTGTGTGAGATAGCTAAATGCGCCTTCACTGGTTACCAGCCAGCGTTCATTTTCAGGAATACGAGAAAGTCGCTCTCTTAATGGCGCATCCAGTTTGGCTATTTTGTCAGCATAAATTTTGGCGTTACGGTTATAAGTATCTGCATTTTTAGGATCGTTTTTGACTAAAGCCTTACGGATATTTTCGATATAAATAAGTGCGTTATTTGGAGACATCCAAGCGTGGGGGTTAGGATTCTGATTATAAGGCCCTTCACGGATCGGGAGTGGTGTAATACCTTCGGTGATTACAGCGACAGGAATATCCTGCATATTTTCAAAAAAACGTTCAAACCAACGTTCCAGATTTAACCCGTTCCAGAGGATTAGATCTGCTCGCTTTGCTTTAATGATATCTTTTGGGGTGGGTTGATAATCGTGAATTTCTGCACCGGGTTTTGTAATGGATTCAACAATTGCAGCATCTCCTGCGACATTTTGAGCCATATCCTGAATAATAGTAAATGTAGTTACAACCCTGAATTTTTTATCTGCATGAGCTTGCAGACTGAATAAGGCAATAGTGAAGAAGGTAATAGTCATACTAAGTATCGGAAAAACAGAAAAAGAACGTTTTTTGTTCATTATCGTAAGCCTTATTTGTTATACATGTGATTATTGATAATGATTATCAATATCATCTTTGTAAAGTCAAGGTGATACAGCGATATGGTTGACAATTTTGCAGGTTACCTTGAATTTTTTTGGTTGCTAAAATCACTATGCGAACAAAAAAACAACATGTTGTCTAGTGTTTTGAAGTTTATTGAATATAACTGACCCAATTTATTTTGATGAGATATATAAAAATATTTTCATTTTATTCATAAAATTATATATGCTTTATAAGGTTAATTTTAGTTTAGGAGAACTTTTCGTGAGATTAAAGCTTATTCATGTTCATATTTTTCTGATGATATTGTTAGCGGGGTGTACAAGTCAGGAATCTCAACGAGTAAAGAATGGAAATAAATCAATATCGAAAGGAATATTCAATGGTGATGTTATCATGGGATCACAGAATAATGTGAATAATCGGAGAAGAGCCACACCCTTTGATAATTTTATTGCACAGGCCGCAAGGCGCTATGGAGTGGATGAAATTTTGATCAGAGCAATTATTCAGGTTGAATCCGATTTTCGTCCGGAAGTTATCAGTAAATCTAATGCGGTTGGATTAATGCAGATTAAAGCGTCTACAGCAGGTAAAGATGCTTATCGACTAAAAGGTAAATCAGGGCAGCCAACTCTGCGCGAATTGAAAGATCCTGAAACGAACATTGATCTTGGTACTGCTTATATCAGTATTTTGAAAAAACAGCATTTAAGCGGGATTATTAATCCTGAAACTTTATACTATGCAACAATAGTCGCCTATGTTAATGGTGCTGGGGCATTATTGCGGACATTTGATTCAGATCGTAAGCTGGCTATTAATAAAATTAACCAAATGACACCCAATGAGTTTTATCAATATGTCCAGACTAACCACCCCGCACCACAAGCTCCACGTTATTTATGGAAAGTGAAGAATGCTTATCGTGGTTTGGAAAGATAAATTAATTTTTTTGTATCAAAAGTGATTTATTCGGAAGATAATTCATATCTTCTTTTAGTAAATAAGCTGTTTTTATGTATTTATTATCTTAGAGATCATCATATTTAGCTGGGAATATATAGTCGAATTTTTTACATGTTTTAATAAGATTTTCTAGTTCTGTCGCGTTACGGATTACACAGATGGGAGGAATGCTTTCAAAATCTCTTGGTAATACAAATACTGCTGGAAAATTCGATTCTAGGTTACTGTAAGGGTTATGGTTATCTGGGCCATGGTGTATTAATTTTTTGACACCTTCTTTTTTAATTTTTTCATTAATTCCATTAATTATTTTTAATTCTCTATCAGTTACGATACCGTACTTGGGGTGTTTTTTAGGCTTATCATCAGATCCATCATTATTTTTAACTTTTTTAACTTCTTCAACTTTTTTAGGCTTATCATCAGATCCATCATTATTTTTAACTTTTTTAACTTCTTTAAAGGCAATTAAGAAAATATCATAGTCTGCAGTGAGTATATTTGTGACTGTATTTTTATGGATCTTAGAAGATAATACCCTGAGTTGCTCATTTTCACAATAAATCTCAAATTGGCCTTTTTTATTCTTAAGAGGAACTGCTCGATATGAATAGTCTTTTCCACTTGGCCCTTTTGCACTATATGTATGAGATGTATGAGTGGAATCAGGAATATTTGTTTTTTTTATTATTTCTCTTTGTAATAATTCGTTTATACGACCATGAGTTAGGACTAAGGGCTTTTGTGTAGCGTTATGGCCTTCAAGAGTTTTTTGTATTTCATTATTGTGTTTTTTGATAATGTCTGGAGGTGAGTTTTCGAGTTTACTATAAGATTGGTTTATACATATACTTCCTGCTTGCATACCCCATGATGAACTTTTTCCTTTAATTGTAAGTGATTTTGTTGGATGCCCTTCTCTGATTAATCCTTTAGCCGTAGTTTCAACAGGCCGAAATCCAATAATACAACTATTTTTTCTTGCATACTTTTGTATTGCCACAAGATGTTGAGGCAGAATGCCCCCTATTGATACTTTTAAACGACGAATTAAGGCATACATCCTATTCTTTATTTTAATCTTATCGTCATCGTCTTGTTGAGTCATTATATTCTTCATAAGAATTATAATCTCCATTTTTTTGATTTTTTAAAATAATCAAGATCCAATTTTATGCCTCTCTATGAGACAGTTATGATTTAATTTTTTGCTAAATAAAAATATATAGTCATATTCATTTACAGGAGAATTTTATTTTTGTCAATGATTATGTTGGTAGAGTGATTTCTAATTATAAAAATTATTTTTATTAATTTTTATAATATCTCAATCTATTAAAAAGATTAATATAATTAAGTGATTAAATACGTAATTGATTACTGATTATAGCTGTAAAATTAAACTTGAATATAAAATTTAATATTTATTTAACTCATGGTTTAAAAATCTATAAGTATGATTTTTCTTATGAGTATAGTAGGGAAGTGGCGACGATAAGTCGTAATGAAAACACATCAAAATGGCTACTTTTAAACTATTAGCTATGCCAATGATTCTTTTATATGGGATAGATATTCCTGACTTTAGATATACTCGATAAAATTCAAGTTACAACAGGTAATATGAGGCGAGTTCTTATATCTCCCCCGTGTTGTAGGGCAGGGTGAGAGCACACTATTTTCTCTGATTTTTAAAGGATTAAATTTTAGAATATTTAATTCCAATGGATTTATATAGAGTGATAATTAACCAGAATCACAATTCTTTAGATTTTTATAGTTAATAAAAGAGTTAAAGAGCAATCTTTATATTTTATGTTCGAAAATCAATAAAATTATGCACGCGCTCTGCATTGCGGGGAGATATAACACGAATCTTGAGGTTGAATTCGTATAGTCAGAGTGAGTGTTGCCAAGAACAACATAAAACAGGAAAATTTGAATATGGCATTCATACTATAGTTATCTATGCAAACAATGACGGTGAATGTATGTTCGATGACTTGCTGAATTGGGTAATAAAAAATGACTCTGCTATAGCATCAATATTGTCTGCTTTGACAGCATTCCTCGGAGGTATCTGGGTAATGCTGAAAAATTTCTATAGCAGCCTGAATTTTTTTAGGAATAGGAGGCTTACAAACAATATTGAATATCTTGAGAAATATGATGAGTATCTGAGTCAGGAAGATAAAACCTATATTAAAGATATTATTACTTCTGAAATTATGTTTAAAGTGACTAAGATTAAATCAAAGGATCTTAGACACTTAGTCATAAAATTAACGAGTTTAGGCATTGAAGCTGGCTATATATTCGATATTAAAAGATTAAAAAGATATGTCATGGTGAATGCGGATTTTGCAAAGATAAAAATTGATGCTTCTTATGTTTTCAATTATTGGATTGAGAAATTAATGTCTATCGTTATTTTTGTTTTGATGCTTTTTATTGTATTTAAAATATTATATGTGGATGGTCAGGATATCAGTAGCCTGAATACGGTAGCCATGATATTTCTGATGATTATTTTAGAATTGCTGGGGATCTGTTTTTTAACGTTAAGCGTATCACCGGGACGAATAAAAAAAATAAATGCTGAATTGTCAAAACATAAATTGAGTGATTAGTGTTCAATACCTGAAGTCAGGAAATCTTGAGAACTGAGAAATTACAGGAAAACTGCCGTTTTTTTGGCGGAAAGAATTTATGTGCATTGAATAATAATACCTATGTTGTTCTTTTTATTTGTTGCTGAATGATATGGGTGATAACATCCTCCGTCGAGTTAAAGCGGTGTACATGAGTCGTTTGTCATTTTGTGTACTTAACTGTGTACATAACTTGCATGGTGCAGCAAGTGCCCGCAATTAACGTATTGAATTCTTGAGGTAAATATTTCATACAAGTGATCTTTCGTGTGGGTCACCACTGTAGATAAGGATTTTAAATGCCTGTAATTACTCTTCCTGACGGTAGTCAACGTCAATTTGAGCACGCCGTTTCTGTAATGGACGTTGCTCGCGATATCGGAGCTGGTTTAGCAAAAGCATGTATCGCTGGTCGTGTTAATGGTGAATTGGTAGATGCATGTGAATTAATCGAAACAGATTCCACACTGGCCATTATTACCAGTAAAAATGAAGAAGGTCTGGAAATTATCCGCCATTCATGTGCGCATTTGCTGGGTCATGCAATCAAACAACTGTGGCCTGACACCAAAATGGCAATTGGCCCGGTGATTGATAACGGCTTTTATTACGATATCGATTTGGAACGCTCTTTGACGCAGGAAGATATTGAGCTGCTTGAAAAACGCATGATGGAGCTTGCCAAGAAAGATTATGATGTTATCAAGAAAAGGGTAACCTGGCAGGAAGCTCGTGATGCTTTTGCAGCTCGTGGTGAAGAGTATAAAATCCAGATTCTGGATGAGAATATCAGCCGTGATGATCAGCCGGGTTTGTATCATCACGAAGAATACGTAGATATGTGCCGTGGCCCACATGTACCTAATATGCGTTTCTGCCATTATTTCAAATTGCAGAAAGTTGCCGGCGCATACTGGCGTGGCAACAGTGACAACAAAATGTTGCAGCGTATTTATGGTACTGCATGGGCAGATAAAAAGCAGTTGAGTGCTTATTTATTGCGTCTGGAAGAAGCGGCAAAGCGTGACCATCGTAAAATTGGTAAGCAGCTTGATCTATATCACATGCAGGAAGAAGCGCCGGGTATGGCTTTCTGGCACAATGATGGCTGGACAATTTTCCGTGAACTAGAAACGTTTGTTCGTGTCAAGTTAAAAGAGTACCAATATCAGGAAGTAAAAGGCCCATTTATGATGGACCGCATCCTGTGGGAAAAAACGGGTCACTGGGAAAACTATAAAGAAAATATGTTCACCACCTCATCGGAAAACCGCGAATACTGCGTAAAACCGATGAATTGCCCGGGGCACGTTCAGATTTTTAATCAGGGGCTAAAATCCTACCGTGATTTGCCGCTGCGTATGGCTGAATTTGGCAGTTGTCACCGTAATGAGCCTTCAGGTGCTCTGCATGGCTTGATGCGAGTCCGTGGCTTCACTCAGGATGATGCGCATATTTTCTGTACTGAAGATCAAATTCTTCAGGAAGTCAGTAGCTGCATTAAAATGATTTATGATGTATATGGTACATTTGGTTTTGAGAAGATAGTTGTTAAACTATCGACTCGCCCGGAAAAAAGAATTGGTACTGAAAAACAGTGGGATGAAGCAGAAGCCGATCTCGCTGAGGCCTTGAAAACAAATGGTATTGAATTTGAATACCAGCCGGGTGAAGGTGCATTTTATGGACCTAAAATTGAATTTACTTTGTATGATTGTTTGGATCGAGCGTGGCAATGTGGTACTGTGCAGCTCGATTTTTCATTGCCGGCGCGTTTGAGTGCGTCGTATGTCGGTGAAAATAACGAACGTAAGGTTCCTGTAATGATCCACCGGGCTGTTCTGGGTTCCCTTGAACGCTTCATTGGTATCCTGACAGAAGAATATGCCGGGTTTTTCCCGACATGGCTAGCACCTCAACAGGTGGTTGTCATGAATATTACCGATGGTCAGTCAGATTATGTACAGGAATTGGTTAAAAAACTTCAAGATGTAGGCATTCGTGCAAAAGCAGACTTGAGAAACGAGAAGATTGGCTTTAAAATTCGCGAACACACTCTGCGTCGTGTACCTTACATGCTTGTCTGTGGTGATAAAGAGGTCGAGTCAGGAAAAGTTTCCGTTCGTACCCGCCGAGGTAAGGATTTAGGTAGCATAGATGTCAGCGAGTTCTCAGAGAAGTTGCTGGCAGAAATACGCAGTCGCAATCTTCGTCAATTGGAGGAATAAGGTATTAAAGGCGGAAAAAGAATTCAACCGGCGCGCCCAAATCGCATTAATGAAGAGATTCGCGCCTCTGAAGTTCGTTTAACTGGGTTAGATGGCGAGCAGATTGGTATTGTCAATCTGAGAGAAGCTCTTGAAAAAGCTGAGGAAGCTGGTGTTGATTTGGTGGAAATCAGCCCAAATGCCGAACCGCCGGTTTGTCGTATCATGGATTACGGCAAGTTCCTCTATGAGAAGAGTAAGTCAATCAAAGAACAGAAAAAGAAACAAAAGGTTATTCAGGTCAAGGAAATTAAATTCCGTCCTGGTACAGATGAAGGCGACTATCAGGTCAAACTACGCAACCTGATTCGTTTTCTGGAAGATGGCGATAAAGCCAAAATCACCCTGCGTTTCCGTGGACGTGAAATGGCGCATCAACAGATTGGTATCGAAATGCTTAACCGCATTCGTGAAGATTTGAGTGAACTGGCAGTAGTCGAATCCTTCCCATCGAAGATCGAAGGCCGCCAGATGATCATGGTGCTCGCTCCTAAGAAGAAATAGTCAGGCATGCAAGTAGCAGGCTCCAACCAGTTTGGAAGGGGTCTGTTCGCCTTACTAATTCGTTGTAATTAACAATGCGAAGTGGATATTAAAATGCCAAAGATTAAAACAGTACGCGGCGCAGCTAAACGCTTCAAGAAAACTGCCAGTGGTGGTTTCAAGCGTAAGCACGCTAACCTTCGTCACATTCTGACTAAAAAATCAACTAAGCGTAAGCGTCATTTACGTCCAAAAGGCATGGTCTCCAAAGGTGATCTGGGCCTGGTTGTTGCTTGTCTGCCATACGCATAAGCAAGCATTTTTTTAGATTAGAACTCAGAGACGATAGGAGAAGTATATGGCTCGCGTAAAACGTGGTGTTATTGCCCGTGCACGTCACAAGAAAATTTTGAAACAAGCGAAAGGTTACTACGGTGCCCGTTCGCGCGTTTATCGTGTTGCTTTCCAGGCAGTTATCAAAGCTGGTCAGTACGCTTACCGTGACCGCCGTCAGCGTAAACGTCAATTCCGTCAATTGTGGATTGCTCGTATCAACGCTGCTGCACGTCAGAACGGTATGTCTTACAGCCGTTTCATCAACGGCCTGAAAAAGGCTTCGATTGAAATCGACCGTAAGATTCTGGCTGATATCGCTGTATTCGACAAAGTAGCATTTGCTGCTCTGGTTGAAAAAGCGAAGGGCGCTCTGGCATAAGTCAGGTTAAAAGAGGGAGCCTTTGCTCCCTCTTTTACTTTTTTTCAAAATATGCTTACTATTAGCCAGCTACATAAGTAGCCGGGTTGAAAAGAGTACAGGAGAGAGAATAAAAATGATGAAGTTAGCCTTTTTTCGTTTCTTTTTTTACTTTAGCGCCTGAAATAAGGGGGCTTTGCGCGTAAGAAAAGAAACGAAAAACAGCGCTTGAGCCTCCGGTCTGGAGGCTTTTTTATTTTTATGACCTCATCAAGAGACATAAATTTTGAGGGCATAGTCGATAACAACTAAAAGGCCATCTGGCCGAAGGAAGAGGAAAACGATGTCACATCTTACTGAGCTGGTTGCAAACGCAAAAGCAGCCGTAGAAGAAGCCCAGGATGTTGCCGCGTTGGATTTGGTGCGAGTTGAATACCTGGGAAAAAAAGGCCATTTAACTCTCCAGATGTCATCGCTGCGTGACTTGTCTGCCGAGGAGCGTCCAGCGGCAGGGGCTGTTATTAACCAGGCAAAACAAGAAGTCCAGGAAGCTTTGAATGCACGTAAAGCCAAATTGGAAGCAGATGTTCTGAATGCCCGTCTGGCAGCAGAAAAAATTGATGTTTCATTGCCTGGCCGTCGTATGGAAAATGGCGGATTACATCCAGTCACTCGTACGATTGAACGAATTGAAACTTTCTTTGGTGAGTTAGGTTTTTCCGTTGAAGCTGGCCCGGAAATTGAAGATGACTACCATAACTTTGATGCGCTGAATATTCCAGCACATCATCCGGCTCGTGCTGATCACGACACATTTTGGTTTGATGCAAAACGTTTGCTGCGCACGCAAACGTCAGGTGTTCAGATCCGCACAATGAAAGAGCGTCAACCACCTATCCGAATTATTGCGCCGGGTCGGGTATACCGGAATGATTATGATCAGACACATACCCCAATGTTCCATCAGATAGAAGGGTTGATTGTTGATAAGAATATCAGCTTCACCAATCTGAAGGGCACACTGCATGACTTTTTGAATAACTTCTTTGAAGAAGATATGCAGGTTCGTTTCCGTCCATCCTATTTTCCGTTTACTGAACCATCCGCAGAAGTTGATGTAATGGGCAAAAATGGTAAATGGCTGGAAGTATTAGGCTGTGGCATGGTTCATCCGAACGTATTGCGTAATGTTGGCATTGATCCTGAAGTTTATTCTGGTTTTGCCTTTGGTATGGGAATGGAACGCTTGACGATGCTGCGTTATGGCGTCACCGATCTACGTGCTTTCTTCGAAAATGATTTGCGTTTCCTCAAACAGTTTAAATAAGGCGGGAATATTTCATGAAATTCAGTGAACTCTGGTTACGCGAATGGGCGAATCCTGCCATTAGTAGCGAAGAATTGTCTGATCAAATCACCATGGCTGGCTTGGAAGTTGATGGCGTTGAAAAAGTAGCGGATCAGTTCAATGGTGTTTTCGTCGGTGAAGTTGTTGAGTGTGCTCAACACCCGAACGCAGACAAATTGCGTGTCACAAAAGTTAATGTTGGTGGTGATAGCCTCCTTAATATCGTCTGTGGTGCACCAAATTGCCGTCAGGGGCTGCGTGTAGCAGTTGCTACCGTTGGTGCAGTATTACCGGGTGATTTTAAAATTAAAGCGGCCAAATTGCGCGGTGAGCCGTCAGAAGGTATGCTTTGCTCGCTTTCTGAGCTAGGAATTAGCAATGATCACGATGGCATTATTGAATTGCCGGCTGATGCGCCAATTGGTGCCGATTTGCGCGACTACATGAAATTGGATGATAGTGCGATTGAAATCAGCATTACGCCTAACCGCGCAGATTGCCTGAGCATTCAGGGTGTTGCCCGCGATGTTGCGGTTATCAATAAATTGTCCATGAATGAGCCGGTCATTGAGCCTGTTAAAGCCACGACAGATGCATCATTCGTTATCCGTGTTGATGCACCAGAAGCCTGTCCGCGTTACTTAGGCCGTGTTATCAATAACGTTAATGTCGAAGTAGAAACACCACTGTGGATGCGTGAAAAACTGCGTCGTGGTGGTGTTCGTTCTATCGATCCTGTTGTTGATGTCACCAATTACGTGTTGCTTGAGCTGGGCCAGCCATTACACGCATTCGATTTAGAACGTTTAGACAGTTCTATTATTGTCCGTCTGGCAGAACAGGGTGAAAAATTAACCCTGTTGGATGGTAATGAAGTGGAACTTTCTGCTGATACTCTTGTGATTGCTGATGAAAAGCAACCACTTGCAATGGCAGGAGTTTTTGGTGGCGAATATTCTGGTGTTAGTACAAAAACACAGCATATTCTGCTGGAGTGCGCTTTCTTTGCACCATTGGCAATTACCGGTCGTGCCCGTCGTTATGGTTTGCATACAGATGCTTCTCATCGTTTCGAGCGTGGCGTTGATCCGCAGTTGCAATTCAAAGCAATGGAATACGCAACACAGTTATTAGTTGCTATCTGTGGTGGGGAAGCTGGTGAGATTATTGATGTTACAAGTGAATCTCATTTACCAAAACCAGCAACTATCACACTGACTCGTAATAAATTGGATCGTTTGATTGGTCATCATATTGTTGATGAGCAAGTAACGGACATCCTGAGCCGCCTGGGCTGTCAGGTAACTGTTCAGGATGGTAACTGGGAAGCAGTAGCTCCGAGCTGGCGTTTCGACATGCAGATTGAAGAAGATCTGGTTGAAGAAGTTGCCCGCATTTATGGCTATAACAATATTCCGGATGTACCTGTACGCGCTGATTTGGTCATGACTTCACACCGTGAAGCGGATTTATCTCTTAAGCGCGTTAAAACAATGCTGGTGGACAAAGGTTATCAGGAAGCTATTACCTATAGCTTTGTTGATCCGAAGCTCCAGCAGCAATTACACCCGCAACAGGAAGCATTAATCCTGCCAAATCCGATTTCGGCTGATATGTCAGCAATGCGCTTGTCTTTGTTGACCGGATTGCTGACGACAGTTGCTTATAATCAGAACCGTCAGCAGCAGCGAGTGCGATTATTTGAATCAGGTCTACGTTTTGTTCCTGATGAAAGCGCAGAATATGGTATTCGTCAGGAATTAATGCTTGGTGGTGTAATCGCCGGAAATCGTTTCGATGAGCATTGGTCGATTGAAAAACAAACAGTTGACTTCTTCGATTTGAAAGGTGATTTAGAATCCGTTTTAGAATTAACGGGTAAACTATCCGAGATTTCCTTTAAAGCAGAAGAACATTCTGCTTTGCATCCCGGACAAAGTGCCGGAATTTATCTGGGAAATAAATACATTGGTTATATCGGGGTCGTTCATCCAGAGTTGGAACGCAAACTTGACTTGAATGGCCGCACCGTGGTATTCGAATTGTTGTGGGACAAACTTGCGGACCGCATAATTCCTGAAATGAAGGAAGTTTCTCGCTTCCCATCCAATCGCCGTGATATCGCGATAGTTGTGCCTGAGAATGTAGCAGCAGAAGATATTCTGGTTGAATGTAAGAAAGTTGGCGTAAATCATATAGTTGGCATAAACTTATTTGACGTGTATTGTGGTAAAGGTGTCGCGGAAGGCTATAAAAGCCTTGCTATTAGCTTAATCTTGCAGGATACCTCGCGTACACTGGAAGAAGAAGAGATCGCTGCGACCGTTAGCAAATGCGTTGCTGCATTAGAACAGCGATTCCAAGCATCCTTGAGGGACTGAACTTATGGCGCTTACTAAAGCTGAAATGTCAGAAAATCTGTTTGAAAAACTGGGTATTAGCAAACGTGACGCTAAGGATCTAGTGGAAATATTCTTTGAAGAAGTGCGTCGTTCTTTGGAGAATGGGGAGCAGGTTAAGTTATCTGGATTTGGTAACTTTGATTTGAGAGATAAAAATCAACGTCCAGGTCGTAATCCGAAAACTGGTGAGGATATACCTATTACTGCTCGCCGGGTCGTCACCTTTCGCCCTGGGCAAAAGTTGAAGAGTCGGGTAGAAAAGGCGTTACCAAAAGAATAAAATATGAAAAGGCCGCGATTAAGCGGTCTTTTTCTTGCTCTTTATCCTGAATATTTTCACTTCTCATGTTATCAAAACCTCGTTTACCGATTCATTCTGTCTCTGAACTTATCACTCGCCAGAAAAAACGTGACTACCGAGTGATAGCTCTCCTGTTTATTTTATCTATCGGGTTATTTATTTTATCGCTATCTGCCGGTGAAATATGGTTCTGGCCCACTCAATGGTTGTCTGATTCTGCCCGGTTGTTTATTTGGCAACTGAGATTACCTAGGGTACTGGCAGTATTTGCTGTTGGTGCTAGTCTGGCAGTGTCAGGTGCAGTTATGCAGGCGTTATTTGAGAATCCGTTGGCTGAACCCGGATTATTGGGTGTCAGTAATGGGGCGGGGGTAGTGGTTGTTTTTTTGATCCTCATTTTTCATGGTATTGCTCCATTATGGCTATTAAGTGCTGGCGCGGTTTTAGGGGCGCTTTTTATGACGGCAATTTTGCTGGGATTTGCTAAAAGACACCAAATGACCAATGCACGTCTATTGTTAATCGGGGTTGCTTTCGGCGTGGTATTTGGTGCCGTAATGACATGGATGGTTTATTTCAGCACGAGCCTCGACTTACGCCAATTGATGTATTGGATGATGGGCAGTTTCAGTGGCATTGACTGGCGTCAAATATGGCTGGTGATTGCATTGTGCCCGCTGATCCTTTGGTTAAGTAGAACCGGAAAAACACTTAATTATCTTTCTCTGGGTGAATTACAGGCGCAGCAATTAGGGATCTCGCATCATAAGTGGCGTTATTTATTTGTATCAGCGGTGGGATTATTGGTTGGTTTGAGCGTGGCCCTTGCCGGAGCGATTAGTTTTATCGGGTTAGTCATTCCCCATATTTTAAGGCTGATTGGTTTGACGGATCATAAAACATTATTACCTGCCTGCACACTAGCTGGAGGAAGCTGTTTATTACTGGCAGACTTATTCTCTCGTTTATCTTTATCTCATGCTGAAATACCGATAGGAGTTGTTACAGCAACTCTGGGAGCACCTGTGTTTATTTGGTTGTTACTGAAAGCGCCACGGATATAAATAGCTTTAAAAAGTCATGGGGAAGCACCACAAAGCGAGAATAGGGAAAATAGTATGGTTCGGCTACCGCTTTTAGTTTTGGATAATGTTACTGTCAATAACAGGCTGACTTCGCTGTCTGCCTCCGTTAAAGCCGGAGAGAAGGTTCACTTGGTAGGGCTGAATGGCTCTGGAAAAAGTACTTTGCTTGCCGCTGTTGCCGGGGTTTTACCTCACGATGGCACGATTCACCTTAACGGCAAAAAATTAATTGATTATCGACAAAGGGAACTGGCGCAGTGTCGGGCATGGTTCTCTCAGTCGGTTTCAGCTCCCGCTATGCCTGTTTTTCAATATCTGGATATGCATCGCCCTGAGTCAGCTTCTCTGTCTGAAGGCGAAAAGGTATTACATGAAATTTGTCATCAACTAAAACTGACTGCGTTACTGGCTTCAACAATTGGACAATTATCGGGAGGTGAGTGGCAGCGGGTGAGATTAGCAGGCGCTTTTTTGCAAGTATGGCCTGAACTTAATCCGGCGGGGAAATTGCTGCTGCTTGATGAGCCGACTAATAATCTTGATATCACACAGCAAGCTATTTTAGATAAATTAATTAACCAATTTTGTGTATCAGGAGGGACGGTTTTATTGAGTAGCCATGATCTTAATCACACTTATGAACAGGCCGACAATGTATGGTTGCTCGCTCGCGGTGAGTTGATAATGTCTGGTAGACCACATAATGTGATGAATGAAAGAAATTTATCCGAAATTTTTGAAGTAAATATTAGACATATCCAAAATACTGACTATAAGTTATGGAGGGTAGATCATCTCTAATCTTCAAAGGTAGAAAGTCACCTTGGTTGATTGTTTTTTTTCTCTCTTTTTCTGTTGATTGCCCTCAGTTTGTTTGCTTGTTGTTATTTTGTCTATGAAGTGTTCGTCAGAATGTCTTCCAATTATAAAATGAGTCAGGCTACGCAAGGCGATTATGAACAATTTTTTACCATTCTCTCGTCCATCGATCGGGCGTGAAGAGGTTGAGGCAGTAGAACAGGTTTTACGTTCAGGTTGGATTACTACGGGGCCACAAAACCAGCAACTAGAACAGGATTTTTCCCACATGTTTGGTTGCAGACATGCTATTGCTCTGTATTCGGCTACAGCTGGAATGCATTTGGCATTATTGGCATTGAAAATAGGCCCCGGCGATGAAGTTATCACACCTTCCCAAACCTGGGTTTCCACCATTAATATGATTTGCCTGTCAGGCGCTGAACCGGTCATGGTCGATGTTGATCGTGATACATTGATGGTTAGTGCGGAAACGGTCAGACAGGCGATTACTCCGAAAACTAAAGCGATTATTCCAGTCCACTATGCTGGTGCTCCCTGTGATCTTGATGCTTTACGCATGGTTGCGGAAGAGGCGGGCATTCCTTTAATTGAAGATGCGGCTCATGCAGTGGGAACCCGTTATAAAAATGAATGGGTAGGTGAGCGAGGAACCGCAATTTTTTCTTTCCACGCTATCAAAAACATGACATGTGCTGAAGGTGGCATGTTTGTTACAGATAATGATGAACTGGCACAAAAGATCCGCAGCCTGAAATTCCACGGTCTGGCTGTTGATGCATTTGATCGGCAGGTGCAGGGCCGTAAGCCACAGGCTGAGGTTATTGAGCCGGGTTTCAAATACAACCTGTCAGATATTCATGCGGCAATAGCAGTTGTTCAGCTAGGGAAACTGGCAGCCATGAATGCCCGCCGTCGGGAGCTGGTAGCCCGTTATACTGCTGCTCTTCGTGATTCTCCTCTAAAAATGCTGAGTGTTCCTGAATATGAACACCAGCATTCTCATCACTTATTTATGGTTCGTGTTGATCAAAAAGTTTGCGGTATTGACCGTGACACTTTCATGATTCGTTTGAAAGAACGCAATATTGGTTCAGGGTTACATTTCAGAGCGGCACATACACAAAAATATTATCGGGAACGCTATCCAACTCTGTCTCTGCCTGAATCTGAATGGAATTCAGCGACACTTTGTTCGTTACCCCTTTTTCCAGATATGAGTAACGACGATGTGGATCGGGTTGTTAATGCGGTATTGGAAATTATTGCGGAGTAAAAACAGTGGGATTTGAAGAAATTAAAAAAGTTTCGGTAGTTATTCCTGTTTATAACGAAGAAGAAAGTTTGCCTCAGTTATTAAAAAGAACTATTTCTGCCTGCCAGCAACTCGATCAGGAATATGAATTAATTCTGGTGGATGATGGCAGCCGTGACAGTTCTGCGGAGATTTTAACCCGGGCGGCTGAAGATCCCGAAAGTTATGTCATTGCAATTTTGCTGAACCGTAATTATGGGCAACATTCTGCAATTATGGCGGGATTCCATCAGGCAAGCGGTGATCTGGTTATCACACTCGATGCAGATTTACAGAACCCACCAGAAGAGATCCCCCGTTTAGTGAAGGTTGCTGAAGAGGGATATGATGTTGTCGGCACACGCCGTGCCAATCGGCAGGATTCATGGTTCCGTAAAACGGCCTCTAAAATGATCAACGCAATGATAACGAAAGTGACGGGCCGCTCTATGGGCGACTACGGCTGTATGTTGCGTGCATATCGTCGCCATATTGTGCGAGCGATGTTGCAATGCCATGAACGCAGTACATTTATTCCTATTCTCGCCAATACATTTGCTCGCCGAACGACTGAAATTGATGTAACCCATGCAGAACGCGAATTCGGTGATTCCAAATACAGTTTTATGAAGTTGATAAATCTGATGTATGACCTGCTGACCTGCCTGACGACAGCGCCGTTACGGTTATTGAGTGTGGTGGGAAGTATTATTGCTGTGACGGGTTTTCTGCTGGCGGTATTGCTGATTGCTTTGCGCCTGATTTTTGGTGCTATATGGGCCGCGGAAGGCGTCTTTACCCTATTTGCCATTCTTTTCATGTTTATTGGCGCACAATTCGTCGCAATGGGGTTACTCGGAGAATATATCGGTCGCATATATAACGATGTTCGTGCCCGCCCACGTTACTTTATTCAAAAAGTGGTCGGAGATAACAAGACCTACGATAATCAGGAAGAAAAAGAATGAAAGCAGTGATTTTTGCCTACCATGATATTGGTTGTGCCGGACTTAATGCATTAGTGAAAGCAGGTTTCGATATCCGGGCTATTTTTACACATGTTGATGATCCAAATGAAAATAATTTCTTCTCTTCTGTGGCTCGTGCAGGTGCGGATTTAGGTTTATCCGTATTTGCGCCGGAAAATGTGAATCACCCACTCTGGGTTGAACATATTCGTGAAATGCAGCCGGATATTATCTTTTCATTTTATTATCGCGATATGCTCAGTCAGGATATTTTATCTTTGGCAAAGAAAGGCGCGTTTAATCTGCATGGCTCTTTGTTACCAAAATATCGTGGGCGTGCTCCGGTTAACTGGGCGATCTTAAATGGTGAGACAGAAACCGGTGTGACATTACACAAAATGTCAGCGAAGGCCGATGCCGGAGATGTTGTTGCACAACAGGCAGTACAGATTGAAAAGACGGATACTTCATTAATCGTGCATGGGAAAATCCGTGAAGCAGCAACGGAATTACTGAATGATATTCTCCCTCGCTTTAAAGCAGATAATTACCTTTCAATCCCACAGGATGAAAGTCAGGCCACTTATTTTGGCCGCAGAACCGCTGATGATGGTGAAATTTTCTGGCATAAATCGGCTGAAGAGATCAATAACCTTGTTCGCGCAGTGACAGAACCTTATCCCGGCGCATTTACTTTTCTCGGTGAGCGAAAAATCACAATTTGGCGCTCAGCTCCATTAAATACCACACACAATAAACAGGCCGGAACAGTGCTTTCTACCGATCCGCTGGTTATTGCGTGTGGAACAGGTGCTCTGGAAGTTGTTAGTGGGCAGAGCGAATCAGGTATCTACGTTCAGGGTAGCCGGCTTGCTCAGGAGATGGGCATAGTTACAGGTGTTCAGGTTGGGCAGAAAGCCACCGCACAGATCCCCCGCCGTAAGCGAGTTTTGATTTTGGGCGTGAATGGATTTATCGGTAATCATTTGACAGAACGTCTGCTGAATGATGGTAATTATGATATTTATGGTATGGATATTGGCTCTTCTGCGATCGAGCGCTTTATTGGTAACCCTCATTTTCACTTTATTGAAGGTGATGTCAGTATTCACACTGAGTGGATCGAATATCACATCAAAAAATGTGATGTCATTCTGCCGTTGGTTGCTATCGCGACGCCTATCGAATATACCCGTAATCCACTGCGTGTTTTTGAGTTAGATTTTGAAGAAAACCTGAAAATTGTTCGTTATTGTGTGAAATATAACAAGCGGATTATTTTCCCGTCCACTTCCGAAGTTTATGGCATGTGTGATGATAAGGAATTCGATGAAGATACGTCGCGCCTTATCGTGGGGCCAATTAATAAACAGCGCTGGATCTATTCTGTATCCAAACAGTTGCTTGATCGTGTTATCTGGGCATACGGTGAAAAAGAAGGGTTGAAATTTACCTTGTTCCGCCCATTTAACTGGATGGGGCCACGGTTGGATAATCTAAATTCAGCACGTATCGGCAGTTCCAGAGCAATTACTCAGTTAATCTTAAATCTGGTCGAAGGCTCCCCGATAAAATTAGTTGATGGTGGAGAACAAAAACGCTGTTTTACTGATATTCATGATGGGATTGAAGCACTGTTCAGAATTATTGAAAACAAAAATGGCTTATGCGATGGGCGGATTATTAATATCGGTAACCCGACGAATGAAGCCAGTATCCGTCAATTAGCTGAAATATTGCTGAATAGTTTTGAAAAGCATGAATTACGCGGGAATTTTCCTCCTTTTGCCGGATTTAAGAAGATTGAAAGCAGTAGCTATTACGGTCAGGGCTATCAAGATGTTGAGCATCGTAAGCCCAGTATTAAAAATGCGGAACGCCTTTTGGGGTGGAAACCCACTATCGGTATGGAACAGACAATCGATGAGACACTGGATTTCTTCTTGCGTGATGCCGTGCAGGAACTGAAAAGGAAAAAGCAACATACAGGGTCAATATGATGCAAAAAGTGGGCTTAAGAATTGACGTAGACACTTATCAGGGCACCAAGGAAGGTGTACCGCGTTTACTTAAAATTTTACAGCGCCATTATATTCAGGCCAGTTTTTTTTTCAGTGTTGGCCCGGATAATATGGGGCGTCACTTGTGGCGTTTGCTGAAACCTAAATTTTTGTGGAAGATGTTGAGATCAAATGCTGTTTCTCTGTATGGTCCGGATATTCTGTTAGCGGGTACTGCTTGGCCGGGAAAGAAAATTGCAAAAGATTTAGGTCATTTGATGAAACAGACGATAGAAGAAGGTCATGAAGTGGGTCTGCATGCCTGGGATCATCAAAGCTGGCAGGCAAAAGCCGGTCGTTGGTCAGAATCAGAATTAGCAGAACAGATACAGCTTGGTGTTGATGCATTAGAAAAGGAGACAGGGCAGGCTGTCACATGCTCGGCTGTTGCTGGTTGGCGCGCAGATGAGCGGGTGCTGGTGGCTAAACAGCAATTTGGTTTTGATTACAACAGTGATTGCCGTGGCATACATCCATTCAGGCCACTTTTGCCTGATGGGAGTTTAGGAACCGTTCAAATCCCGGTGACCCTGCCAACTTATGATGAAGTTATCGGCACACAGGTCAGTGATAGTCATTTTAATCATTTTATTCTGGATGCTATTCAAAATGCCCACGGTGTTCCTGTTTACACCATTCATGCAGAAGTTGAAGGAATGTCTAAATCATCACAGTTTGAAGCACTATTGGACATGCTTCACCAGCAAGATATTCAGTTTTGTCAATTAAGTCATCTACTACCTGAAAACCCGGAAACATTACCAATTGGGAGAATTGTTCGTTCCGATTTTCCTGGTCGTGAAGGCTGGTTAGGTTGTCAACAAGAGGTATAAAAAAATATGTCGAATGTTCGAATGAGTAGAGCTGGAGCCGTTTTAATGGCTCTTTTTTTTATCTTTACTTACTTGATCCCTTTGAATGGACGTCTTTTATGGCAACCAGATGAAACACGATATGCTGAAATTAGCCGGGATATGTTACAGCGTGGCGATTGGGTCGTGCCCTATTTTCTGGATATCCGTTATTTTGAAAAACCAGTAGCGGGCTATTGGATAAATAGCATTAGTCAGTGGATTTTTGGCGATAGCAATTTTGCCGTGCGTTTTGGCTCAGTATTCAGCATTATGCTCAGTGCATTTCTTCTTTATCGATTGGCCATGATGATGTGGCAGTGCCGTCAGACAGCATTTATCTCCTGCCTGATTTACATCTCCATGTTTATTGTGTTTTCTGTCGGGACTTATAGTGTTCTCGATCCCATGTTTTCATTGTGGGTCACGGCAGGGATTGTCTGCTGTTTTTGGGCACTGAAAGCCAGTAGCACACGAGAGCGGGTTTTTGCTTGGCTTGTGCTGGGTATAACCTGTGGCATGGCTTTTATGACAAAAGGCTTTCTGGCATTGGTTCTGCCGGTTATCTCGATGATACCAGTCACGATATACCAGAAACGCTTTCTGGAGATGCTCCGTTTTGGCCCGATTGCCATTATCGGCGCAGTTTTGATTAGCCTGCCATGGGTGATTGCGGTAGCTGTTCGAGAGCCTGATTATTGGCATTACTTTTTCTGGATAGAACATATACAGCGTTTTGCTTCCGAGAATGCACAACATGCCTCACCATTCTGGTTTTATCTGCCGATAGTGATTTTGGGTGTCATTCCGTGGTTAGGGTTATTACCCGGTACATTATTTACCGGTTGGAAAGCGAAGAAAAATCATCCTGAAATGTTTTTTCTCTTATGCTGGTTCTGTATTCCTTTGATATTTTTCAGTATATCGAGAGGAAAGTTACTGACCTATATTCTGCCGTGTATGGGGCCTTTAGCTTTGATGATGGCAAAATACGCTGTTGATAGTATGAGGAATGGAAAAATAAAGGCATTGAAATTTAATGGATTAGTCAATGTTTTCATTGGTCTGCTTGCAATACTGACACTGGTATTTTTGGAAATATTTCCTAAGAACCCTCTTTATCAGTCTAATGAATTACATAAATGGGGATTGGGGATTCTGACATTTGCTGTCTGGGGTATCGTCGGGTATTTATGTTTCAGACATAATGGCAAGCACTGGCAATGGGCCGCAGCTTGTTCAATTATGCTTAGTCTATCAATAGGCAGTGCTTTGCCTGATAAAACGATTAATTCTAAACTGCCACAGGATTTCATCCGACAAAACGAAAAAGAATTAGTAGAAAGTAAATATATCTTATCGGCATCTGTTGGAGTAGGGGCGGCGCTGGCGTGGGAATTAAAGCGTAATGATATCTATTTATTCCAAAACAAGGGTGAACTGGCGTATGGATTGGGTTATCCGGATAGTCAAAACCGATATATAACACTAGAACAATTTCCTGCTTGGCTGGCTAGCGCACGGAAAGATGGTCAGGTTGCTGTTGTTTTTTTATTATCGTCCAAAGGGAAACTTCCTGAATTACCCAAACCGGATCTTATACAGCGAAAATCCCGTTTTGTTCTTGTTATTTATAAGAAGCAACTATGATGAACAGCAGTACAGGATTATTGATACTCGTTAGTTTATTAACCTGTGCAGGGCAGATTTGTCAGAAACAAGCGGTTATCTGCTGGGGAAAAAAGGCCCCCTATAAAATGTCTCTTGTGGTGGCATGGCTAGCGGCTGCTATGCTTCTTTTGGCAGCCGGAATGATATTCTGGCTGCGATTATTGCAGTTTTTACCGCTCAGCATTGCCTATCCGATGTTGAGCATTAATTTTGTGGTAATAACATTGATTGGGCAATTTCTGTATAAGGAGAAAGCGGGGTTAAAACACTGGATCGGTGTTTTAGCCATTATGTCGGGGATCCTGTTAATGAGCCTGAATCAATGAAAGGATATTTTTGGGGAGTAGCGAATGTTTTACTGGTTACGGTCGCGCAGCTATTTTTGAAGTGGGGAATGGCTCGGTTACCTGAGCTATCCTTATTGCTACATTGGCTCAATATAGACTGGTTGTGGCTGAATCGTAATCCTTTACTGATGGTGATGGCGGGGCTGATCAGTTACGCATTATCTATGTTCTGTTGGTTTTTTACTTTGAAATATCTGCCATTGAATAAAGCGTATCCACTATTAAGCCTGAGTTATATTTTTGTTTATTTAATGGCGGTATTATTACCTTGGTTTAATGAAAATACCTCGCCATTAAAAACGATAGGCATTTTGTTAATTCTATTCGGTGTTTGGTTTATCAGCAGGCCAGAAAGCAGGAGGGCTGATTGATGTTAATAAAAATCAGGCATTTGTGCCTGCTACTGAGTCTGTTACTTATTGGTTGTTCTAACCCTGTTTCGCAATCGAATCTACCACCATCACGGGCAGCTCTGTCTGACCCGATTATGGTTATTGCAAAATTAAAAGAGCAGCTTGAACAATGGCAGGGAACACCTTACCGCTACGGAGGTATGGATCAGCGGGGTGTGGATTGCTCAGGTTTCGTTTATCGTACTTTTCATGATCGCTTTAATATCCTTCTTCCACGGACAACAAATCAGCAAACTCAGCTGGGAACCCGGATCAACAAAAAAGATTTGATGCCGGGTGATCTGGTATTTTTCAAAACCGGCAGTGGTGCTAATGGGTTACATGTGGGAATTTATGACATTAATAATGAATTTATTCATGCCTCTGCCAGCAACGGTGTTATGCGTTCCTCTCTTGACAATGTTTATTGGCAGCGTGTTTTTTGGCAAGCCCGCAGAATATGACACCGACCTGAATCACCCATTTAATCGGGGCGTTATGATATCCTAAGACATTGTTTTTCTTTGTCCGGAGACAAATAATGTCTACATTGCGATTGCTGTTGTCTGATTCTTATGATCCCTGGTTTAATCTCGCTGTTGAAGAATGTATTTTCCGGCAAATGCCACCGGATCAGAGTGTTTTATTCCTATGGCGCAATGCCAATACAGTTGTCATAGGGCGTGCGCAAAATCCGTGGAAAGAATGTAATACGCGGCGCATGGAACAGGATGATGTAAAACTAGCCCGGCGTAGTAGCGGTGGTGGTGCGGTTTTTCATGATTTGGGGAATACCTGTTTTACCTTTATGGCCGGTAAGCCAGCTTATAACAAAGAGATTTCTACTCAGATTATTTTAGATGGACTAAAAAAATCCGGTATTCATGCGATGGTTTCTGGCCGTAACGATCTGGTTTTATCATCTCCGGAAGGAGAGCGTAAAATTTCAGGCTCTGCATATCGGGAAACTAAAGATCGCGGATTTCATCATGGTACATTACTCATTAATGCAGATTTGAACCGTCTTGCTGATTATCTCAACCCCGACCCTAAAAAATTACAGGCCAAAGGTATTACTTCTGTTCGTTCCAGAGTGGCAAACTTGTCGGATTTGTTACCAGACATCACCCATGAAAAAGTATGTGCGGGGATCACCGATGCGTTTTTTGAGTATTTTGGTGAAGTGGTAGAGCCGGAAATTATTTCACCGCAAGCACTACCCGATTTACCCGGCTTTGTTGATGTTTTTGAGAAGCAAAGTAGCTGGGAATGGAACTTCGGGCAGGCACCCGCATTCAGTCATACGCTGGATACTCGGTTTTCTTGGGGAGGCATTGAGTTGCATGTTGATATTGAACATGGAATTATCAATCGTTGCCAAATTTTCACTGACAGTCTGGAACCCACACCCTTTGAAGTACTGGCAGAAAAACTGACAGGTGTGTTATATCAGCCAGAAGTTGTCGGGCAGATAATTCAAGCTATCAGAATACAATATCCCTTGCTGGATACAGAGTTACAGCAATTTTCAGATTGGCTGGTGAATGAACTGAAATAGAAAATAACTGGCGGAATTAGTCCTGAAAGAGGTCAACAACAGGGAAGTTGACCATAAAGAATGATAATTACTATGAATTACTCTTCGCAAAATAAGAAGGTTTTTAACTCAGGTAATTTGCCGTTTTCTCGGAACTTAGCGGGTGTAGTATTAAAGTGCTTTTTAAAGATCCGTGTAAATGTAGCCTGAGAACTGAAACCATATTGCAGCGCAATATCCAGAATCGGTAAATCAACCTCGTGTAACGACTTGGCGGCTTCATGAAGGCGGCGGCGGCGTACATACTGACCTAACGTGCAGCCTTTCAATTCCTTAAAAATGCGTTGTAAATGCCATTTTGAATAACCACTTTTATGGGCAATGGCATCTATTTTAATACCTTCAGTCAGTTGAAGCTGGTTTTCTAACCATTTAACAATATCGTTGATAACATTTTCTAACATATATACCTCCCACTAATGTGGGCTTGTGCTAAAAAATAGTGATATACAAATGATAATTAATATTATTGGAATGGCTCATTTTAATAATATATTTTATAGCGTATACGCAAAATGTGCGATCTTAAATTAATAAATATTAATTATATTTAAATCTCAGTGATTTCCCGGGTATTTAGCTTCTTAGTTTTCACATAGCACTATTTTTCATATAGCACAAAATAGAGGCGATTCCTTTATCTGAGGCTGTCTGAAAGGGATTTAAGGGCATGGAAAGTATAAAATATATTTCCGAACCAGATAAAATCAGCTTCTGCACTCATTACTGATGATTTTTAGTTGTATATAGGGGTATGTGATTTTTTTTGCGGTTTTGTTTTGAATTTATTGTTTTTCTTGATGGATATTTAGCATGTTTGTCTTTTTAGCCAAAAAATTGATGTTTTTTATTTTATATGCATTGGTGATAGCGGGAACAACTGGATTGTTATTTTTGGATATTAATTATTTACATAACAATGTACAGGAAGAGTCATTGACAGAAATTTTTCAGGAAATTGCTTTAATTATAATCGCAATCCTGCTGTTTTATGAAGCAAAGAGAAATTCGACATTACGGCCATCGCTTATTTTGATAGCTGGCTTTTTTAGCAGCCTGTTAATCAGAGAGCTGGATGTTTATTTTGATGTTATTTTCCACGGAGCATGGGCGTGGCTTGCAATTCCTTTGGCTCTGCTTTGTATCAGTTACGCTGTCACGCAGGGTTCTAAAACTCTTGTTGGGCTTGTACATTTTACCCGTCATCAGAGTTATTCAATGATGGCTTGCGGGCTGCTATGCGTACTGGTATTTTCCCGCTTGTTTGGTATGGGGGCACTCTGGCAAGAACTGATGGATGAGCATTTTAATCGAGCAGTGAAAAATATGGTGGAAGAAGGCTGTGAAATGTTGGGTTATGCTTTATGCCTGATAGCGACATTCTGGTATCTGCCATCGGCACGTCAGCAACGGCTACGGGACATGAAGTAGTTCTTCTCTGATATTGCAGGCCTGATATGTTTATTGAGGCAATTTTTGCTGATATTTGCAAAAGTTGCCTCAAGGAAGGGAATAGACTACTGACGGAGATAAATCTGTGGCTGGTGAGTTTCAGGGTGTTGCATAACGCCTAAATCAGCCCGATACCATTGTTTAAGAATATCATCACGCAGAACCTCTTGTGGTGTACCTGAGGCGACTAATTCTCCTTTATGTAACAGGAGAATTTTATCTGCGTAGAGTGCAGCCAGATTCAGATCATGCAATACACAACAGACAGCCAGAGGGCGCTGTCGGGTGAGGTTATGGACAAGCCGTAATGTATGCTGCTGGTGGTAAAGATCCAGTGCTGATGTTGGCTCATCCAAAAACAAGCAAGATCCTGTAGGCTCTGGGTGCCAGAGCTGAGCCAATGTTCTGGCCAATTGAACCCGTTGCTGTTCTCCTCCGGATAGCTGTTGGTAATTACGATGTTTCAGCTCTTCACATTCGGTCAATGCGATCGCTTCATTGATAGCCATTTTGTTATGTGTGCTTTCATGAGGAACACGCCCCATCGCAATAATTTCTTCAACACTAAAAGGAAAGGAAAGCGAACTATATTGCCGCATGACTGCGCGAATACGAGCGAGTTTTTGCGGTTCCCAATCAACAAGGGAAGTGCCCTGTAACAGGCACTCACCACTGGCTGGCGAAACATAACCTGTTAACAGCCGTAACAGGGTAGATTTACCTGCGCCGTTAGGCCCAATAATTGCAACAACTTCCCCCTGATTAAGAGAAAGAGATACATCCTTGATAATTTGACGTTGCCCGATGAAATAGTTCAGATTTTTAGCTTCGAGCAAACTTTTTTGCATTATTATTGGTTCCATTATAAGCGGCCTCCTGATGGTTTAAGAATCAACCATAAAAAGTAAGGCGCACCGATTAAACCGGTGATCAGGCCGACCGGCATTTCGGCGGGAGCAACCAGCGTTCTGGCTAATGTATCCGCAGTTAATAACAGACATGCTCCACCCAATGCGGATATTGGCAGTAACCACGAGTGGTCGCCACCAAAGCGCAACCGGATAAGATGGGGAATAACAAGGCCGATAAAACCGATAACACCGCTCAATGCCACAGCACAGCCAATCAGTAGGGCGCTCAGCAGTAATAACTGAAACTTAGTCCGTTGAACATTAATGCCTAAATAGTGTGCTTCTTCGTCTCCTAACTGAAGGAGATTCAGTTTTCGTGACTGACTGAGTGTCAGCAGGCAAACAGGGATAATAATAGAAGCGGCAATAATCAGTGTGGGCCATTCAATCTGGTTTAATGAACCCATCATCCAAATGGTGAATTGCCGTAATTGCTGATCATCACTGATATAGCTCAATACACCGATAAACGATGCGCACAGGGTATTGATGGCGATACCGGCAAGCAGCAATTTTGACATATTGCCGTGGTTGTATTTATTGAGCGAAAAAATCAGGAATGAAACCAGTAAACTGCCGATAAAAGCAGCAATGATATGGGCGTATAATGCGATACCTGCAGGTAAGGAAAGAGGCACAACAATAGTTAATGCCACCGTCAGCGCTGCACCACTGCTGATCCCTAATAGGCCTGAGTCTGCGAGAGGATTGCGGAACAGCCCTTGCATGACCGCACCAGACATAGCGAGCGCACTTCCAACCAGAATAGCCAGCAAAATGCGCGGAAGGCGAATATTCAACCAGATCTGCCAGTGTGGGTCCTCCAAAGAGGACTCCCACAGCGTTTTAAAAGAAAGAGGCAATGCCCCCATGTTGGCTGAGCTGATTGCCAGAATAAACAGCAATACAGTCAGTAACATCAAGCCAAGGCTGGGGGATTGAGAACGACTCATTGCACTTTCTCCGCAGCCTCACGGACTTTTTTCATGACAGCGGGTGTCTCGATACCGAATCCGAGCAGGCCCATTTCATCCACAACCACGACCTGTTTTTTCTTGCCAGCGGGCGTGAAACTCAACCCCGGAAGCTGCCACAGTTTATCCATTCCACCCAAAGTCTTCAGTCCATCGGTACTGATCAGCAGCAAGTCAGGCTGGCTGGCGATAACACCTTCCTGAGACAGAGGACGGTATCCATTGAATCCCTGCATCGCATTTTGAGCACCAATGGCGTGAATAATCTGGTCTGCCGCTGTTTTCTGACCGGCAGCCATTGGCATGATCCCGCCGTGGCTCATGACAAACATGACTTTTGTTGGGATCTCTGACGTGGTGATTGTAGCCAGCTGCTGCTGGTATTGAGTGATCAGCTCTTCACCACGTTTTTCCTGTCTGACCGCCTCAGCGACGGTCTTAATTTTTTCAGGAACGGCTTCTAACGAGGCTTTGCTTGTCACTTTAATGACTTTTACACCGGAATCTTCGATTTGCTTGAGTGCCAGAGACGGTTGAGCCAGTTCGCTTGCGATCACCAGTGATGGTCGCATAGACAGAACGCCTTCTGAGCTCAGCATGCGCATATATCCCACATCAGGAATTGAAAGTATTTCCTGAGGATTTTTGCTGGTACTGTCTCTGGCAACGACATGCTGCCCTTCACCCAGTGCAAAAACAATTTCAGACACATCACCACCGATTGTGACAATACGTTCAGCAGAGAACGCACTGGCAGAGATGGTAAGCATAAATGTTAGAAGCCACTTTTTCATGCTACACAATTTTCCTTTTCTGGTTGCAGTTTAGGCAGAGCGGCAACCTGATCACGCCATTGTGCCTGCTCAGGAGTACCTTCAGTACGCTGACCATACAATTGGGCGATTTGGTTACCTTCAGCATCAAACAACTCAAGGCTGGTGACGAAACCATCTGTTGTTGGCTTACGTGTGATCCAGCTTTCAGCGATAGCACTTTCAATCAGATGCAATGTGAAATTGCGATTAAAAATGTTAGCCCACTTCTGGGAAGAGTTTTCTTCCTGATAAGGCATCAAGCGCTCCAGTTTACCAGTAAAAATCTGGATACAACCGCGGTTGCCGACGAAGATCATAATTTCATTTTGATCTTTGTGTGCAACTTCAAGGATCTGAGTCAAAGCAGAGTTATCTACACGATAAGCCAGATCATCTTTGACAGCATTGAAGATTTGCTGACGGTTCAGATTATGACGGCTCATCATAATGAAGAACTGGTGAACGTCAGTCATTGCACGCCATTCTTCATCCAACTGCACTTTCAGCTGTTCAGTCATTTCTGCATATTCAGGGGCTTTTGCTGGTTGAACTTCCAGAGCAGGGTTTTCTTCTGTCTGGTATTTTTCAATCAGTGCTTCCCATGCAGCCATATCTGTATTAGAGGTGGTGTACACTTTGTGCAACGCATCACCCTGACGATCAAAGAACTGAACGCTGTGACGCAGACCGTTCTTCGCTGGTTCTACCAGAGAGAAAACACTGCTCCAGTGATCGAAAAATACACGCAAATCAAGTTCACGTGGATTGAGGATCAAGCCAACATGTTCGCTGAACTGGGTATTTTCGTAACGACCAACCTGCTCATGAACTGCGAAGTCATTACGGGTAATGGCTTTGGTTTCACCAACAGTTGCCAGTTCTTTCAGCAGCGTAGGAGCATCAACGTTCAGACGTTTCGCGTCGATACCGACACGACTGTGCAGTAATTCTCCTTCACTGACATTAAGATAAGCCGCCAGATCGCGTGCATATTTGGCTTTATTATCTGCTTTTGCCTGTTGGTAACGTTCATAAAGTGACTGATTCACAGTTGCTAGCTCCTTAAAAAAATGGGGTATAGTTTAAAAATAGTACTTTTATTATTTACCATTGGTAGCTGATGAACAGTTTGGCATTACGGCCGCTCTGTGGAGCTCCCAATGTTGAGTAATATTGCTTATCGAAAGCGTTGCCGAGCACGACAGAAGTTGTGACACCTTTTAGCTGGTTTTCGCCGTGGTAGCTGATATAGAAATCATTGACACCGTAGCCTGATTGTTGGGAAGCATTTTTCTTCCCATTTTTATCTTTGAAATTAGTTTGGTTAGCGAATTTACCTACCCAGCCAATAGATACGCCGGTATCAGAAAGAGGGATATCTAATGTGCTGGTTACAGTGTCAGGGCTTAGAGCTTCAATAGATTTACCTGTTTGCTCATCTTTACCTGTGGTGCGGTTATAAGCCAGATCCCATGAAAACCAGTCAGTGCCATAATTCATTGAAACATCCCAACCCCAGATTTTGGCATTAGGAATATTCGCAGAGGTTGTAAAAAAACCTTTTCTGGTTTCTACGAAAGTATCGATATAATCTTTTGCTTTGGTATCAAAATAGCTGGCTTTAAATTTCAGCCCATCGTTTGAAGTTAATAAATCATCAAAACGTAATCCAAACCCATATTCCTGAGTTTCATTACTTTCAGGGCGCAGATTGGGATTGGGTTTCCAGTAGTTTCCTGGGAAATGCTCAGCGTCGTTATACATTTCTCCCATGGTCGGAGAACGGAATGCCTGAGAATAGGAAGCAAACAGCATCGACCAGTCTGTAGGAGTAATGCTGATAGCGCCTTTTGATGACCATTTGTCGGCACTGATGTCTTTATATTTATTGTTTTTGTTATCGTTTGATGCCTTGTAATTGTCATAGCGTGTACCAACGACAACTGAAACAGGCAGATCACGAATAGTTATTTCATCCTGTACCCAGCCGGATGCGAAACGGATATCTGCTTTCGGAAAGCCATTGAGATTATCACGGCTTGGTTTTTGTTTTTGTTTATAAACTTCAGTACCATAAGTAAATTGGTGTGCAGCAAAATGAATCGCATTCAAATGAGAGCGGTTTTCCAGTTTTATACCGAAAGTTTCTTGTCTGCGGCCTTCAAAGCCTTTCTCTTTCGTTTTGGTATTGATGGCTACATCGGAATAATAAATATCATTTCTCAGATCCAGCCAATTATAGCTCGACGGATTCAATTTATAAGTCAGCTGCATATCACGCTGTGCTGTTGTGCGATCAGCCCAGACGTTTTTACTATGGCCATTAATATCCTGTGGATCTTTCGGTTCATGAGCTTTGTTGTGGTAATAACGCAACTCACCACCAATTGACTGGATATCATCAATTTTCCATGTGCCTTTGGCCATCACATTGCCGATATTTTCATCGTTTCGGCCTTTTACACCCCCGCCATAGCGAATATTGCCAACATCGCGGGTACTGAAAGTAAACAGACCATCAAGATTATCGGTCTTACCAAAGGCAGCAGCGCCAAGCCCCCAGCTGTGATCTCCTGTTCCTGCACGGCTGAAAACACGAAAACCGCTATTTTGCCCGTCCTGCAAGAGATCTGCGGCATCAACGGTCTGATAGGCAATTACACCACCTAATGCACCACTACCGTAGAGCAGGGCGGATGGGCCACGAACGATTTCAACCTGTTTAATCAGCGCCGGATCGAGAAAAACACCATTAATATGCCCGGTATCAGTTCCCTGACGAACACCGTCAACCAGCATTAAAACCCCTTTTTGAGAGTAACCACGCAGATTGATATCCTGCCCGTTAGCGCGCCCGTAATCAGCGGCATTAATCCCGGGGATCTTACGCAGCAAATCGTTAGCATTACCTGCAACTTTGCTGCTGGCTGAATTCCCTTCAACAACTGTGACCATCATTGGTGCTTCAAAACTATCACGCTGATTGCCTGTGGCATAAACCGTTATCGTGTCTTTATGCTTACTTTTTTCTGCCGCATCTTTCTTTTCAGTTGGAGTCGGAATCGTGGCTGCGTGAGCAGAAGACAATCCTGTTAAAATAACAATACTTAATGCAGACAATTTCAGGTTTGGTAGCTGAATCCGGGACATGCAGGTTATCTCCATGATTTAACGGTGTTTTAAAACATACGAGTGGTTGTAATCCCATGACATGAATATGTCTTATTTTCAGGATTATGATTAAGTCAAAATAAGATTTCGTTTAAGGTTGAACCACGATGTAAGGCCAAAAGGATCTGCTGTTGCAAAGGGGTAATGTGGTAGCACAGGTAGTCAGTTAGTGTTTTCATAGCCAATATGAACAATAATTATTCTAATATTGAGAATAATTATCGTTTCTATGATGATTAACTTCAAGCTATTTTTTTATATAAGGAAGAATGGGTAATCTAAGTGCGTTGTAACGGGATATGGCTTCCATTATGCACAGAAGCCAGAAATAGATACTACAGAAGAGGTATTCTCAGCAACGGTTTTTAGCTGCTTCGGCCAGAATACGAAGGAATTCTTCTGTATCCTGCCAGCTAAGACATGGGTCAGTAATCGATTGTCCATAGGTCAGCGGCTCTCCCAACATAATTTTTTGGGAACCTTCAACTAAAAAACTTTCCGCCATAACACCAGCGATGGCTGTTGAGCCAGAATTAATCTGCTGGCTGATATCTCTGGCGATATCCAGTTGCCGACGATGAATTTTCTGACAGTTACTGTGGCTGCAATCAATGATTAACCTTTCCGGTAAGCGGAATTCACGCAGTTTCTGACAGGTTGCGGTAATATCTTCAGCGTAGTAATTAGGCTTTTTTCCGCCACGCATGATAACGTGCCCGTAGGGATTTCCGCTGGTCTGGTAAATTGTCATCTGCCCGTCTTTATCCGGTGACAGAAACATATGTCTGGCACTTGCTGAGCGTATGGCATCAATCGCAATGTGGATATTGCCGTCAGTACCGTTTTTAAATCCGACAGGGCACGAAAGGGCGGAAGCCATTTCCCGATGGATTTGGCTTTCTGTTGTTCTTGCACCAATAGCGCCCCAGCTAATTAGATCAGCAATATACTGCCCGGTCACCATATCCAGAAATTCTGTCGCTGTGGGCATTCCCAATTCATTGATATTAATTAATAAATGACGTGCAAGTGATATCCCTTTATTGACCTGACAGGAACCGTCCAGCATAGGGTCTGAAATGAGTCCTTTCCAGCCGACAACAGTCCGTGGTTTCTCGAAATAGGTTCTCATTACGATTTCCAGACTATGCTGATATTTTTCACGCAATACTTGCAGGCGTGACGCATAATCAAGGGCAGCATCAATATCGTGGATGGAGCAAGGACCAATAATAACCAATAAACGTTGATCGTCACCGGTGAGAATAGCTTCAATTCGTTTGCGTGACAGCGTCACATTTTGGCGTATTTTTTCTGATATCGGATACTGTTCAGAAAGGATTTTAGGTGTTATCAGCTTATCAATAGAGCGGGTTCGTAGCTCATCTGTTTTGTACATATACTTTCTCGAATTCTACTTCATTTTGAGGCGTAATCTGGTGTGATGGAAATTACAATAACTCAGCCTCCGATAAATTCAACAAAACATTAACGTCAATTTCAGCGAAACGCTTGTGTATGAAATCGTAATGATGCCTGAATTATGTTGATTCTCTGGATCAGAACATACGCCGTTTCAGCCCCATACTGTCGATAATCTTGGCTGAAATCTCTTCGACAGAATAATTAGTGGTATTTAAGTAATTAATCTTATTTTTACGAAATAGTGCTTCAACTTCAGCAAGTTCGATCCGGCATTGTCGTAAAGAGGCGTAACGGCTGTTTTCTCTCCGTTCCTCACGGATAGCGGCCAGCCTTTCGGGATTTATCGTCAGGCCGAACAGTTTGTGCTGGAACGGCTTGAGTCCGGCAGGAAGTTGTAGGTTATCCATATCATCAGCAGTGAAGGGGTAATTTGCCGCCTGAATGCCGAATTGCATGGCAAGGTAAAGGCTGGTGGGTGTTTTCCCACAGCGTGAAACGCCCAGAATAATCACCTGCGCCTGATCGAGATTACGCAGTGAAATGCCATCATCGTGTGCCAGAGCATAATCAATGGCTGCAATGCGGGCATCATACTGACTCAGGTTTTTTTTAGATAAACCGTGTGTACGGTGTAACTCAGGTTTTGGTTCCAGCCCGATTTCCTGCTGCAATGGTGCGACGAGAGTCTGGACAATATCCAGACAAAATCCATCACTGCTGGTAATAATATTTTTAACTTCACTGGAAATTATGGAATAAAAAACCAGTGGTCTGATATTGGTTGCCTGATAAAGATTATTTATCTGGTTTTTGATTTCTTCGGCTCTTATTTTGCTGGTGACAAAGGGTAAAGTATAAGACGTCATCGTAATCGGGAATTGAGATAATACAGCATGGCCGAGAACTTCTGCTGTAATTGCTGTGCCGTCGGAGATGAAAAAGACACAACGTTCCAGTGGTTCATTTTTCTGATTCTGCGGGAGTGGGATTTCTATCATTGTATTTTCTTTTATTATTGGGTAGATGGATATATAGAATATTAGCTGAATCGTTTTTATTGCAAATGACAACTACAGATAGCGTTTTGGATTATACCTGTAAAAAAATAATATTGCTGGGTTGATCGATTCACCTTTCCATATATAGCAATACATTGTGCTAGGCTATTTCCTGCTGTAAAGAGCAGCATTAATTTTCCGATTTGTACCTCCGAATGTAAAAAGGATAGTTTCAATGTCCAATAATGGCCTCACCCCATGTAATGTACTTTGGTATAACCAACTAGGCATGAATGATGTTAATCGGGTCGGTGGTAAAAACGCCTCGCTTGGTGAGATGATCACCAATCTGGCCGACCTTGGTGTCTCTGTTCCCAATGGTTTTGCTACAACAGCACAGGCATTTAATGATTTTTTGGAACAAAGTGGTGTTAATCAGCGCATTTATCAATTATTGGATGAAATAGATGTTGATGACGTCAATCAATTAGCTAAGGCTGGTGCACAAATCCGTCAGTGGGTGATTGATACGCCATTTACAGCACAACTGGAAAAAGATATCCGGGAAGCTTATTTGCAACTGTCTGAAGGTGAACCTGATGCTTCTTTCGCTGTCCGTTCCTCCGCAACGGCCGAAGACATGCCGGATGCCTCTTTTGCCGGGCAACAGGAAACTTTCCTGAATGTACAGGGTATTGATGCGGTGATGGTTGCCATTAAACATGTCTTCGCATCCCTCTTTAATGATCGCGCTATTTCCTACCGTGTCCATCAGGGCTATGACCACCGTGGAGTGGCGTTGTCAGCGGGTGTACAGCGGATGGTACGCTCTGATTTGGCATCATCCGGTGTCATGTTTACGATTGATACTGAGTCGGGTTTTGATCAGGTTGTGTTTATTACATCTGCCTATGGTTTAGGTGAGATGGTTGTGCAGGGCGCGGTCAATCCTGATGAATTTTATGTGCATAAACCAACATTAAAAAATAATCGTCCAGCGATAGTCCGACGTAATCTGGGCTCCAAAAAAATACGTATGGTCTATGCAGACAGTAAAGAACACGGTCAGCAGGTTCGGACAGAAGATGTTCCTGAAGCATTGCGTAACCGCTTTTCTCTTGCTGATAATGAAGTCGAAGAACTGGCAAAGCAGGCACTGCTGATTGAAAAACATTATGGTCGCCCGATGGATATTGAATGGGCGAAAGATGGGCATAATGGCCGGCTGTATATTGTACAGGCGCGCCCTGAAACAGTCCGTTCTAATCAGCAGGTGATGGAACGCTATCAGCTTAATGAACAGGGCAGTGTGCTGGTGGAAGGCCGTTCAATCGGGCACAAAATCGGTATTGGGACAGTTAAGGTTATTCACAATCTCAGTGAAATGGATCGCATTCAGGTCGGTGATGTTTTGGTGACAGACATGACTGACCCGGATTGGGAACCAATCATGAAAAAAGCGGCAGCGATTGTTACCAATCGTGGTGGTCGCACCTGCCATGCTGCCATCATTGCCCGTGAACTGGGTATTCCTGCGGTTGTGGGTTGCGGTGATGCAACAGAACGCCTGAAAGAAGGCGAGCTGGTTACGGTCTCTTGCGCAGAAGGGGATACGGGCTTTGTTTACCGGAATAAACTGGATTTCAGTATCCAAAGTTCGCAGGTTGATGAGCTGCCAGAATTGGATGTTAAGATCATGATGAATGTTGGTAATCCGGATCGTGCATTCGATTTTGCCTGCCTGCCCAATGAAGGCGTGGGGCTGGCGCGTCTGGAATTCATCATAAACCGCATGATTGGCGTTCATCCTCGCGCATTGCTTGAGTTTTCTGAGCAATCTCCTGAATTACAGGCACAGATTAAATCCCTAATGACAGGTTATGATGATCCGGTTGAATTTTATGTCGGACGCCTGACTGAAGGTATTGCAACGCTGGCCGCTGCATTCTGGCCTAAACGCGTTATTGTACGGTTGTCTGATTTCAAATCGAATGAATACGCGAATCTGGTGGGCGGCGAGTTATACGAACCACATGAAGAAAACCCGATGCTTGGTTTCCGTGGTGCTGGTCGTTATGTCTCTGACAGTTTCCGCCAGTGTTTTGCTCTGGAATGTGAGGCTGTCAAACGGGTACGTAATGTTATGGGATTAACAAATATTGAAGTCATGATCCCATTTGTACGCACTGTGGCGCAGGCGGAAGCTGTTGTATCAGAGTTGGCATCACAGGGCTTGAAGCGTGGTGAAAATGGGCTAAAAGTCATTATGATGTGTGAAATTCCATCAAATGCGTTATTAGCGGAACAATTTTTGGCATATTTTGATGGTTTCTCTATCGGCTCAAATGATATGACTCAATTGGCATTAGGCTTGGATCGCGATTCAGGTGTTGTCTCTGAGTTATTCGATGAGCGTAATGATGCGGTGAAACAACTACTTTCTATGGCTATTCAGGCGGCCAAGCGTCAGGGTAAATATGTTGGTATTTGCGGTCAGGGGCCTTCAGATCACGAGGATTTTGCCGAGTGGTTAATGAAAGAAGGAATTGACAGCTTATCATTAAATCCTGATACGGTGGTGAAAACCTGGGTTTCTTTAGCAGGAAATAATTAATAACCACCTAATTCAGCCATGAATTCAAAAAGCCTGTTAAAAATATTTTCAGGCTTTTTTGTTTATAACACGATCTTTTTTAATGCGAGTGGTATTTTATATCATTCCGACGGGAATTTTTCCCAAAAAAAAAGCCTATCATGGGCTGACAGGCAAAGACTACACACAGCAATATATATTACTTCACACATCTCAGTTTGTGGCGTTTACAAACTAAGACAGCTATTCATGGGAAACATAGTTTCGATGAAATGAATACTAATTTAATAAATCCGTTAATTCATTAAGAATTCTCTTAATAAATCGGAATTGGAAAAACAAATTAAAAAAGCAACTTTCTCGTAACAAATTTTTTGAGATTATTTACTGATGGAATAAATGTGTATTCTTTATAGACACCAGATAGTACATTTACTTCAATAATAATTGCGCGGAAAAATAATTTCCGCGCTTTGTGTTTTATTATTGCACATGAGCTTTTTTAAAATACAGCTCAGTGACTTCTATTTAATTTCGGGTTTTGGCACTTCATCCATCCATGCCAGCAATAGGCTGTAAGAAACGGCCAGTACAACCGGCCCGATAAATAAACCAATCACACCCAGAGAAAGTATGCCGCCAATGACGCCAGTAAGGATTAAAACCATAGGTAAATCGGCACCCAAGCGAATAAGGAAAGGCCGAAGAACACCATCCATAGTGACCAGAATTAAACTCCAGACCACTAAAATAGTTCCCAGAGTTGTTTCGCCTGTCCAGTAAAGCCAGATAATAGACGGAATAAGAACTAACAGAGGTCCCAACTGTGCAACACAGAGAACAAACATCAAAACGGTCAGAACCATAGCATAGGGGATCCCTGCAATTGCTAATCCAATACCGCCTGCTATAGCCTGTACAAGAGCCGTCACAACGACACCAAGGGCAACAGCACGGATAGAACGGGCAGCCAGTACAACAACCGCATCGCCCCGTTTGCCTGCCAGTCGGATAGCGAAATGGCGAATTCCCTGCATAACGTGTTCACCTTTCCAGTAAAGTAGAACACTGAACAGTACCATTAAGGTCAGGTGGAATAAGAACCGGCCAGCATTGGCAGCCTGAGCAAAAAACCATGTGGCTGTTTTTCCGATATAAGGCGGAATTTTAGCCATGAGCATATTACTGCCCTCAGAGATGATGTTTTGCCATTTAATATATAAATCCTGACCGACGACCGGAATTTTATTTAGCCACTCCAATTGAGGCAGGTGCATATTGGATGGAGATTTTGCCCATTCAATCAGGGGTGCGCTATTTTCCAGCAGGTTGCTGACCAATAATGCAATGGGAATAACAAATAATAAAATGAGTAATAACGTCATGATGGAAACAGCTATCCAACGTTTTCCCCATAAACGTCGCTGTATTTTTTCCATTAGCGGCCAAGTTGCAATAACCACCATTCCTGACCAGATGAAACCTAAAATAAATGGACTTAAAACCCAAAAGCTGGTCGTGAAGAGCAGTAAAATGAAGAACAGTACAAATAGCAGCTTGGGTAAATCCTGATGTGGTTGCGATTTTTCCATGAAATGATTTCTCTCGGCGATTAAAAATACTGTTGGGATCCACAATGGTAAATAAATATAACGTTATTTCACATGTTGCTCAAAACTGGCAAATATTGTGATATTGTTAAAAGCCTGCCTGTTCAGATCCCTGTCTGAACCCGACAATGAAGGTAGTATATAACTATAGCAATGTGGACAATTATTAGAAAAGGGGCAATGAGCCAATGATCCCACGTATACCACAAGCCCCCCGAGTCAGTGAACTGGTAAAGGAATATTTGACTGTACTGAAGGAAGCCGGTTTTACGGGCGATACTGCCAGCAATTACGCTGATCGACTCACTATGGCGACAGATAATAGTATTTATCAGTTGCTACCACAAGCGGTTATCTTTCCCCGCTCAACGGCTGATGTTGCCCTGTTGGCAAGAGTTGCGGGAGAGGAGCGCTTCCACTCGCTGACATTTACCCCCCGGGGAGGTGGAACGGGTACGAATGGGCAGGCACTCAACAATGGTATTGTTGTGGATATGTCCCGTTATATGAAAAGAATTCTGGAAATTAACCCGGAGCAAGGGTGGGTTAAAGTTGAAGCCGGAGTGATCAAAGATCAGCTCAATCAATATCTAAAGCCTTTCGGTTATTTTTTTTCTCCTGAATTATCAACCAGTAACCGGGCTACATTGGGTGGAATGATCAATACCGATGCATCTGGTCAGGGTTCGCTGGTGTATGGAAAAACGTCAGATCATGTACTTGGTGTCCGGGCTGTTTTACTGGGTGGGGAAATGTTTGATACCCGTCCAATGAATACAACATTGGCGGAATCGATTGCGAAAGAAAATTCAACTGTCGGACATATCTATAAAACAGTCCTCGAACGCTGTCGTGAACAACGGGAATTAATTATTGAAAAGTTCCCAAAACTTAATCGGTTTTTGACAGGATATGATTTACGCCATGTCTATAGCGATGATCTGCAATCTTTTGACCTGACACGTATCTTAACGGGTTCTGAAGGTACTCTGGCTTTTATTACCGAAGCAACGTTGGATATTACGCCATTGCCAAAAGTCAGGCGGCTTGTAAATGTAAAATATAATTCTTTTGACTCAGCTCTGCGTAATGCACCATTCATGGTTGAAGCTAAGGCACTTTCTGTTGAAACCGTGGATTCTAAAGTTCTCAACCTTGCACGGGAAGATATCATCTGGCACTCAGTAAAAGAGCTGATTACTGATGTGCCTGATAAGGATATGCAAGGGCTGAATATAGTTGAATTCAGTGGTAATGATGAACAGCAAATTGATCAACAGGTTAGTATGCTCTGCCAGCGCCTTGATGAATTGATGGCGAACAATCAGGCCGGGATAATCGGTTACCAGACTTGCCACCATTTAGATGATATTGAACGCATTTATGCGATGCGGAAAAAATCGGTTGGTTTACTTGGTAATAGTAAAGGTGTCGCTAAACCCATTCCATTTGTGGAAGACACGTGTGTTCCTCCTCAGCACCTTGCTGATTATATCGCTGAATTCCGTCAGCTTCTGGATAGTCACCAGCTTAATTATGGTATGTTCGGCCATGTGGATGCAGGTGTTTTACATGTGCGGCCTGCACTGGATATGTGCGATCCTCAGCAGGAAATGCTAATGAAGCAGATTTCCGATGAAATAGTCAATCTGACAGCCAAATATGGTGGATTGTTATGGGGAGAACACGGAAAAGGCTTCCGGGCAGAATATAGCCCCGCTTTCTTTGGTGAAACCTTGTACGATGAATTGCGTCGGATTAAAGCCGCATTTGATCCGCTTAACAGGCTGAATCCGGGAAAAATCTGTCCTCCGATGGGTATTGATGCTCCTATGATGAAGGTTGACGCGGCCAAGCGAGGCACTTTTGACAGAACGATCCCCGTTAATGTCAGAAGCACATTCCGTGGAGCAATGGAGTGTAATGGCAATGGCCTATGCTTTAATTTTGACGTTAAAAGCCCGATGTGCCCTTCAATGAAAATCAGCCAGCATCGGGTTCATTCACCTAAAGGTAGGGCCACTCTTGTCAGGGAATGGCTGCGGCTTTTGACGGAGCAGGGTGTTAAACCTGAGTTATTGGAACATGGGCTTGACCAGTCGCGCCCTAGCCTGCGTGGTCTGATTGAAAAAACACGTTATAGTTGGCAGGCATGGCGGGGAGAGTATGATTTTTCACATGAAGTAAAAGAAGCGATGTCAGGGTGTCTGGCCTGTAAGGCCTGTTCGACACAATGCCCGATTAAAATTGATGTGCCATCATTTCGTGCCCGCTTTCTGGCTTTGTACCACAGCCGCTACTTACGTCCGTTGCGTGATCACATTGTTGCTAATGTTGAAGATAGCACTCCATTAATGGCAAAAGCCCCCCGCGTATTTAATTTTTTCCTGCGGCAGCCATGGGTACAAAAACTCAGTCTGCATACCATTGGTATGGCTGATTTGCCTCAGCTTTCCTATCCGACATTACAGCAACAGTTGGCAGGGCATTATGCGGTGGGAACGACACTGGAACAGCTTGAAACCTTATCCCCATCTCAGCGTAAACAGCATGTGCTTATTGTTCAGGATCCTTTTACCAGTTACCACGATGCAAAAGTAGTCACTGATTTCGTGCGACTGGTCGAGAAGTTGGGATATCAACCCGTGTTGTTGCCGTTTTCTCCGAATGGAAAAGCGCAACACGTCAAAGGTTTTTTAAATAAATTTGCCAATACAGCCCGGAAAACGGCTGATTTTCTGAATCGGGCAGCACAATTGGATATTCCGATGGTGGGTGTCGATCCTGCCTTAGTTTTGTGTTATCGGGATGAATACAAAGATATTCTCGGTGAACATCGGGGTAATTTTAATGTCCAATTAGTTCATGAATGGTTGGTTAATATATTGCCAGAAATTATCCCAGCAGAAAAACGTGACGATGTAACATCCAGCCATGACTGGTATTTGTTTGGGCACTGTACAGAAATGACGGCGTTACCTAACAGCGGTAAACAGTGGAGTGACATCTTTCACCATTTTGGTGGCAATTTAAACAGCATCAACGTGGGGTGTTGTGGTATGGCTGGGACGTATGGTCATGAAAAAAAGAATCTCGAAAACTCGCTTGGTATTTACCGTCTGTCATGGGCACCGGCATTGAACAGCCTTGTTTTAGATCATTGCCTCAGCACCGGTTATTCATGCCGTAGTCAGGTGAAGCGCATAGAAGGAAAAGTACTTAAACACCCATTACAAGCTTTATTGGAGATAGTTTAGTGATTCAGAAACAACAAATTTGGAAACGTAGCGCAGATGTCAGCATGCTAAATCAGTTAACTCATAATTGTATGCTGGGATATGTTGGAATAGAAATAACCCAGCTTGGTGATGATTTCATTGAAGGTACGATGCCGGTTGATCAACGAACTAAACAGCCATTCGGGATTTTGCATGGTGGGGCATCTGTGGTGTTGGCAGAATCACTGGGTTCACTCGCTGGCTATCTTTGCTCAGAAGGTGAACAGAAAGTTGTCGGTGTAGAAATTAATGCGAATCATATTAAAGCTGTGCGTGATGGTATAGTTAAAGGAGTCTGTAAAGCAATCCATCTTGGTCGTTCTCATCAGGTCTGGCAGATTGATATTTACAATGAACAGCAACAATTATGTTGCACATCTCGTTTGACTACAGCGATATTGTCCTAATATTTGGTATATAAAAGCAGTTTGCTTAGTTTTTATTGTGGCAAAGGGGGGTAAAATAGCCTTATATGAGGCTATTAATTAACCACTGGCATTCAAATATCATTGAGGAAGTGTGTATGAAGCGATTTTTGACTTTTATCAGTACTTTCTTGATCGGCATGTTGTCGTTCTGCGGGATAGCTAATATGGCTTATGCGGTGGAATACCCGCTACCACCTGCTAACAGTAGCCTGATTGGTGAGAATTCCATCTATATCGTACCTCATGATGGACTTCCGCTGGAAGCCATTGCCGCTAAATACCAAATAGGTCTGTTGGCGATGTTAGAAGCCAATCCTGGTGTTGATCCGTATTTACCTAAACCCGGAACCAAGCTGGTCATCCCATCACAGATGTTGCTTCCCAATACTCCCCGTCAGGGTATTGTTATTAATCTGGCTGAAATGAGGCTCTATTATTATCCGAAAGGGAAAGATAGTGTCATTGTGTATCCCATCGGCATCGGGCAGCTTGGGCGCAATACACCAACAATGACAACCTCAGTCAGCCAGCTTATTAAACATCCCACATGGACGCCTACTACAAATATTCGCCGGGATTATGCGAGCCGAGGGATTATCCTGCCTGCTGTAATACCCGCCGGGCCAGATAACCCAATGGGTGATTTTGCTTTGCGTCTGTCAGCCGGGCGTGGGGAATATCTGATACATGGCACTAATGCCAATTTTGGTATTGGTATGCGTGTTAGCTCGGGTTGTATACGTTTACGTCCTGATGACATTAAAGCACTTTTTAACAGTGTCCCTAGAGGAACTCGTGTTCAGATTATTAATGAACCGATCAAATATGCAGTAGAGCCGGATGGAAAACGCTATGTTGAAGTTCATCAACCTTTGTCAAAAACAGAAGCGGATGATCCTCAGACTATGCCAATTAAACGCACGGAAGGGTTATTAAAATTTATTGGAAACAAGGGAACAAATGTTGTCTTGGTCGATCAGGAAATTATTCGTCGTTCTGGAATGCCAATAGCGGTAAATGAGAGAGGGGCTTTATCCAACCAAAGGGAAAAAGAGATATCACAGTTAGTGGAGGAGAATGAAGATGAAACTCTGAACGTTCAACCCGTTAAACTGCCTCCGTTGAATCAGCCCACACCAGTCTACCAGACTAAGTCCTGACCTAAGTTGTAGGATAATCCAAGATATATATATAAAGAATGGCGTACTTACTAAGTACGCCATTCTTGAAGATGCTACAAATTTATTTTTTGTAGGAACGAACTTGGTTGTCAAGACGTTGGTTAGCACGAGCCGCTTCGTCTTTAGCTGTTTGTACATCAGAACGCATTGAGCCAACTTCGTTGCTCAGTTGGTCAACTTTGGAACCCAAAGTTTGAACCTGAGAAGAAAGCTGGTCAACTTTTTTAGCCGTGCTTGTACAACCTGCTAACATCGTAGAAGCGAGAATTACTGCGCCAAGTACAATTTTAGTACGATTCATCACAATACCCTCTAGATTAAGTTAATCTTCAAGTAGCTATCTAATTATTACACAAACTTTTTTAGAAAGAGAATAAATTTTGTCCTGATAAACAAATTCTACTGTTTTTCGCTCTAAAATAAGTTAATAATTTTTAGATAACTACAATAAAACGGTAATGAGAGGAATAATTAAATCAGAAAAATCTCAAACATTACGTGATGTATCTTCCAGTTTTTCACTGTACTGATGTAATAAACCAACAATATCCCATTGCCTATTTTGTTATTTTGACACATTTTTCTCTGCCAGAATCCGTAGGTTAAGTGAGTAAAATGCTTTAATGATGCGTATTAACGTCAATAATTTTAAAATAATTAGTGTATTTATTATGCATCTTTTATTGCTGTTTTTTGCGCTTATTACAGGAGCACATTTTTTTATTAGCGAGAGAGGGATAAAAAATAGAGAGGGATTATTTATAAGTGCAGATCGCTCAATTACTGAGCGATCTGCTTTGTAATCAAAAATAATTACAATACATGAACAGAAGATGTATTTGTTGTGCCGCTTGGTACTAATGCACCGGATACCATCACAACGATATCTCCTTTACTTGCCATACCGCTGGCTAATGCAGCTTCTTTACCGATACGGTAAAAATCATCGGTAGAGGCAATTTCTTTGACAACCTGTGTAGAAACGCCTTTAACCAGCAATAACTGACGGGCAGTGATTTCATTGGTAGTTAATGCAAGGATCCGAGCGTTAGGGAAGTATTTACGGACAGATCTTGCAGATTTACCGCCATAAGTTGCAACAACGATCAGAGGGGCTTCCAGTTTTTCCGCAATTTCTACTGCGCCACGGCAGACGGCTTCAGTCACACGCAATTTCTGTGTTTTGGTATTTTCAATCCGGCTACCCATAACACGGTCTGTACGTTCACAGATAGTTGCCATGATGGAAACTGCTTCAACTGGATATTTTCCTTTCGCACTTTCGCCAGAAAGCATTACTGCGTCAGTTCCGTCCAAAATTGCGTTGGCAACATCACCTGCTTCGGCACGGGTAGGGCGTGGATTTTTGATCATGGAATCCAGCATCTGAGTCGCAGTGATGACAACTTTACGTGCAGAGTTACATTTCTCTATCATCATTTTCTGCGCGAAAATAACTTCTTCTACCGGGATTTCAACGCCCAGATCACCACGGGCAACCATGATACCGTCTGAAGCTTCCAGGATCTCATCAAAATTGTTCAGACCTTCCTGATTTTCAATTTTGGAAATAATCTGAATATGTTCACCGCCATGAGCTTTCAGGTGTTCACGAATTTCCAGAACATCAGAACGTTTACGGATGAAAGAAGCGGCGATAAAATCAACACCCTGCTCACAGCCAAAGATGAGATCCTGTTTATCTTTTTCTGCCAGCGCAGGCAGGTTGATAGAAACATTCGGCAGGTTAACGCCTTTGTTTTCGCCTAAGTCACCATTGTTCAGAACTTCACAGATAACTTCAGTTCCGGCGATTTCTTTTACTGTCATGGCAATCAGGCCATCATCGACCAAAACTGTATTACCTACAGATAAATCGGCGGGTAAGCCTGAATAAGTAACGGCAACGCGCTCCTGATTGCCGATAGTGGTTTGATCAGTTGTAAAGGTGAAAGTCTGGCCTGCTGTCAGGGAAACATCGTTGCCATCTTCCAGCTTCATGGTACGGATTTCAGGGCCTTTAGTATCCAGTAAGATAGCTGCTTTTTTACCGGTTTTTGCAGTGACTGCGCGGATATTTTGAATACGCTGACCATGTTCTTCGTAGTCACCGTGAGAAAAATTCAGGCGCATAACGTTCATGCCTGAGTTAAGCAGTTCGGTCAGTTTTTCTTCGGATTCAGTTTTTGGCCCGATAGTACAAACAATTTTGGTTTTTTTCATGACAATCTATCTATTACTGGTTTTAATGGATTAAAAAGAGTGTATCACCAACCATTGACATTATATGCCAGTGTCACTTGGCTCTGTTAGTCTGGCATTTTAAGTTGCGCAACATACATGGAAAACGGATGGCAGAAAAGTGTCAATTGGTTGTTTTTCATCAAGCCAGGCATGTATTAACCATGTGGATTTAGAGCGATTAATCATCTGCAATTTTTTCTGGATTCGGTAAATTAATTGGCTGAAACCATTCAACTAATGACAGTGGCGTATTATAGAGGCTAATTTCTGTGAAATGAATCAAAAAGTGATTCTGGAAAAAATTTATCTTGAAAGAATAACAAATAAGCATATTCATATCAGAAAAATCAGAGAGTTGTTGCGCAACAGTAAAAAAATAATTTTTAGCAGCTTGAATATTGTGGATGAGAAAAGCGTTTTTATAACGAATACGAGTGGCTATCAGAAAAGTAACGGTGATACTACAGATAAATAAAAAGGAGGATATCAAGTGTATGGTGCGTCCGAGTGGACTCGAACCACCGACCCCCACCATGTCAAGGTGGTGCTCTAACCAACTGAGCTACGGACGCACATCAATTTGAATTGCTATGCCAACCAGATATTTGGTGCGTCCGAGTGGACTCGAACCACCGACCCCCACCATGTCAAGGTGGTGCTCTAACCAACTGAGCTACGGACGCAATCTAAATTTCTATGGGTGACAACGGGGACGAATATTAACGATCGCTGAGCTATCTGGCAAGGGAAAAAATGCAAATTCGTGTTTGATTGCTCGCATTTACATCTTTTAGTGTGAATTTGCAGCTTTTTCCCCTTGAGATATTAATTTAATGTACTAAATTAACGGGTAGAGCGGGCGAGGACAGCATGATCAGGCTGCTTTTGTAACCACCAAATCCGGTAGCCAATCATAATTGCAGCAACGGTCAATCCGATAATAAACCCAATCCAGAACCCTTGTGGGCCCATAGGTTCAGTAACAAGATTGGTCAATGCCAGAATATAACCACTTGGTAATCCGAAAATCCAATAGGCGATGAAAGTGATAACGAAAATAGAACGCGTATCTTTATAGCCACGTAATACACCTGAGCCAATGACCTGAACAGAATCGGAAAGCTGGTAAATAGCAGCAAATAACATCAGATTAGAGGCTAATATGACCACTTCAGGATTATCGTTGTACATCATAGCAATCGGTACACGGAATATGGTTGTAAATGCCGCGGTGATACCAGCAATGATTAACCCGAGCACGAGGCTGGTATAAGCTGATACTTTGGCTCCTTCAGTTGATTTCTGCCCGAGGTTATAACCCACCCGGATGGTTGCAGCGATACCAAATGACAACGGGAACATAAACATCAGTGAACTGAAATTGAGTGCGATTTGATGCCCTGCAACATCCACGACTCCAAGAGGGGAGAGCAGCAAGGAGACAACAGCAAACAATGTCACCTCAAAGAACATAGCCAGCCCAATCGGCAACCCAAGCAGAGAAATGCGTTTTTGTGTATGCCAGTGAGGGCGAGAAAAAGTTTCAAATGTGTGAATATCTTTCTGAGATGGTGCATGTTTAACATAGGTAAGTAGTAACAGACACATAACCCAATAAACGCTAGCGGTTGCAACCCCACAACCTACACCACCAAGTTCTGGTGCACCAAACTTACCGTAAATGAAAATATAGTTAACAGGAATATTCACTAATAGCCCGATAACGCCAATAACCATTGCGGGTTTGGTTTTTGACAGCCCTTCACACTGGCAGCGTAAAACCTGATAGAACAGGCAACCGGGTGCCCCCCACATAATTGCATGGATAAAATCGATGGACTTTTGTGCCAGAACGGGATCGACATTATGCTGCGCTTCTATAATAAATCGGCAGTTATATAAAATCGTCATTACAAAGATAGAAAGAAATGTCGCCAGCCAAAAGCCTTGCTGGATCTGGCCTGCAACATTTTTTCTCTGGCCTGAGCCATTCATATGAGCAACGATTGGTGTTAAAGCCATCAACAGCCCTTGAGCAAGCAAAATCGCCGGCAGCCAGATTGACGTCCCTATAGCAACAGAGGACATCTCAATTGCACCTGCCTTACCGGCCATGACTGTATCGACGACACCCATCGCAGTTTGTGAAGACTGAGCGATAATGACGGGGATCCCCAGAGCGAGCAAACTACGCGCTTCATTGAAATATTTCTGCACGTACTACACCTTTTAATTGAAAAATTGACGATAGAAAAAATAAGGAAAATTTCTGCGAGCAAACAGAACTGTTTGAAAAGCAAACTGTTGTTAACGTAGGTATTGTATAGGACTCATTTTACTAATCCAATCATTGTTTGATATTTAGTCTAAATGAGTAATCACATTACACGTGAAATAGTGTTTAAAAGAGATTAGTGGGTTACACTAACTTATTATGTAAAACGATGAAAGAGGTTCCCCATGTTTACAGGCATTGTTCAGGGAAAGGCGCCTATAGTTGCTATTGAAGAAAAAACACATTTTCGGACTCATATAGTCAAATTTCCGGCTGAATTATTACCTGATATTGAAACGGGAGCTTCCGTTTCTCATAATGGCTGTTGTCTGACTGTCACAAAAATTGACGGTGATCTGATTAGCTTTGATTTGATGAAAGAGACGCTGCGTCTGACTAATCTTGGTGAGCTTAAGATTGGTGATTTAGTCAACTTGGAAAGAGCAGCAAAATTTGGTGATGAAATTGGTGGGCATTTAATGTCCGGCCATGTGATTACAACAGCTGAAATTGCGAAAATTTTCACTTCAGAAAATAACCATGAAATATGGTTCCGTATTTATGACAAACAATTAATGAAATATATCCTGCATAAAGGATTTGTTGGCATTGATGGAATTAGTCTGACCATTGGAGATGTCGTCAATAATCGTTTTTGTGTTCATTTGATACCGGAAACGTTAGAGCGTACGACATTGGGTAAAAAGCGTATCGGTCATAAAGTGAATATTGAAATTGATCCGCAGACTCAGGCTATTGTAGATACTGTTGAGCGTTTCATGGCTCAGAAAGAGCAAGAAAAAGTATTATCACAATTGGAAGATAATTAAAATATGACAGAAAAAAGCTACAGTTTTCATTTCTGTAGCTTTTTAATGGTATTGCAAATCCATTATAAGCAAAATATTAACGCGGAACTCTTAATCCATTTTCAATTCCACGTGGGCTGAACATAACCTGCCATAACTGGATATCTCTGGCACGAAACGCCCCGGCACAGGCATTCAGATAATAACTGAACATTCGTTTGAAGCGGGGGCTGTAGTTATCAGCTATTTTATCCCAGTTTGTAATAAAACGTTCATACCATGCCATTAGAGTACGATCATAGTCAGCTCCGAAGTTATGCCAGTCTTCCATCACAAATTTCCCGGTGCTTGCTTTAGCAATCATTGAAATTGATGGCAAATGACCATTAGGGAAAATATATTTACCGATCCACGCATCGACATTCACTTTATTCCGATTGGAACCAATGGTGTGAAGTAAGAAAAGGCCATCAGGCTTCAGATTCCTACGTACTACGTCGAAGTAATTAGCATAATTTTTGGAGCCTACATGTTCAAACATGCCGACAGAAACGATTCTGTCAAATTGGAGGTTCAGATCCCGATAATCTTCAAGGATAATTTTCACATCCAGATCTTTACAGCGCTCCTGAGCATACTTTTGTTGCTCCACTGAAATAGTCACCCCAGTGACGGAAACAGAATAATGTTTAGCTGCATAAGCGGCTAATCCTCCCCAACCGCAACCGATATCCAGCAAAGTCATGCCCGGCGATAACTGTAGTTTTTCGCAAATCAGCCGAAGTTTATTAGACTGAGCTTCTTCCAGTGAATTCGTATCTTTCCAGTAACCGCATGAATATTGCATATTGGGATCAAGCATGAGTGTAAATAGGTCATTACCCAAATCGTAATGTTCTTCCCCTACAATCCATGCCCGTTTGGGGGACTGTAAATTAAACAAACGGGAAGTCATGATCATCAAAATGTCCTTAAAATTTTTTGGAATTTTGTGTTCCAGACCCGCCCGTAATATCTTATAAAAGAAAACATCTAAACGCTCACAATCCCACCAGCCATCCATATAGCTTTCGCCTAATCCTAAAGATCCCTGTTTCAATACTCTTTTATAAAAATCAGGGTTTTTGACTTGTATGTCAAAAGGGCGTTCTCCATTAATTTGAATACCGGCTTCCTGAAGCAGGTCATTAGCAATCCTGTGCCACTGGTCAGTGATTTTCTTATTTCCTTCAACGAAAGATGAACTCATATACTCTCCAACATTTATGTGGTGGAATTTTGAGGTACCTCTTTGTTACTGGTTATTTATACTTCCCTGGATTCGTTTTCTTACCGCTGAACTGAATTTTGAAATCCGTAGGGAATATTGAAACTAATCAGAAAATGACTTAAAGGCAGTTATGCCATTCGTCCGTGATATAAAAGAGAGCTTCATTGCTCTTCTAAACCTCAAATTCCGAGCTTTTTAGAATAATGAATCTATATGAGTATATGGGTGAAATAATATTTAAACAATATGCTGGAGGAAGGTCATATCATCATATGACCTTTAGTTTAGAGTATTCTTAGGTATTATATTGTGGAGTAACTAATCAATTTATAATTAGTTGCCAATATCACACTTTCTCTTTTGTAAATAATAACCTATTACCATTGGGATAATGGTTGCTACCATCACTGTTGTCGTTGACAAGAGAGGGCTTTTCATAAACATGGCAACAAGCATGCTGGCCATAAAGCAAAGGCCTAATTGTAAAGCATTTTGCAATGCAGCCGCTTTACCGCTGTCTTTCGGATAAACAGAAAGAGCATTTGCTACAGCGATAGGATAAGAAGCCCCATTCATTGCTGCCATAACACAAAAAGGAATAAGAATAACGATGAAAGAAGGATAGAACCAAGCAGCTAAATAGATAAGTACCATGCTGATGGCATAACCTGCCAATAAGATAGGAAATATAGTTTCACTTTTAACTTTTTCCAACAAAATACGGCAACCATACCCACCGACCATAAATGCCAAAGTTTGTGGAATATAACTTAAACCGATATCTGTTGCGTCATAGCCCATGCTATTTAAAATAGTTGGTGAACCCGTTAACCAGGCAAAAAAGCCTGCGCTACAGGAAGCATAAATCAAAACATTGCCGCTAAAAGCTGATGACTTCAATAAAGTGAAGAAAGAAGCACTATTATTATCTGCGCTGGTATCAATGGGAACACGTTTGTTCGTCAGAAAAAGTGTAGGTATCAGTAGTAACAGCGTTACCGCCATCAAGACAAGAAATATCATTCTCCAGCTGGTGTGTGACAGTAACCATGCGCCTAATAATGGTGCAAGGGCAGGGGAAAGCGCAACTAATGGCATAATCATAGCGAAAACACGTTTTGTGCGCTCAGCATCATATCTGTCGACAACCAGAGCCTGCCAGGAAACGGCAGCAGAGCAAACGCCAACAGCCTGAATAAATCTCAGGACAAGTAATTGAGTTGCATTTGTTATCCAAAGTATACCCAAACAGCTGAGGCAGAACAGGGATAAGCCGATAATCAGAACAGGCTTTCTTCCCAGACGATCAGAAAGTAATCCCCATAAGAGTTGAGCAACGGCAAAACCGCCGAGAAAAATGCTGAGACTTGCACTGATAGCACCTTTTGATGTGTTTAAATCTTTGCTCATGGCATCAAAGGCAGGCAGATACATATCAATGGCTAAGTAACCGAGCATACTCAGGCCGGCAAGATAGAACATAAATGGAAGAGAGTTTTTATTTGTTGTCATTGTGTTAATAAATCGCGTTAGTCAATCGGTGTGGTAATTGATAAAGAAATATGGAGCTTATTTTATATGGCGTGATTTTTGATTGTGAAACGGTATTATTTGTACCATGCTATGAAAAAAATTAAAAGGAAGAAACATGTGGTCTGAATATTCTCTGGAAGTTGTTGATGCGGTGGCAAGAACAGGAAGTTTCAGTGCGGCTGCATCAGAGCTTCACCGTGTGCCTTCTGCCGTCAGTTATACGATAAAGCAACTTGAAGAATGGCTGGCAGTTTCTCTGTTTGAACGCCGTCACCGTGACGTAGAGTTAACTGAAGCGGGAGCCATTTTTGTCAAAGAAGCCCGTTCTGTTATCAAAAAAATGAATCATACCCGGCACCAATGTCAGCAAGTGGCAAACGGGTGGCGCGGTCAACTCAGTATTGCTGTTGATCAGGTTGTTAAACCAGAACGGACACGCCAGCTTATTCTGGATTTCTATCGTCATTTTCCGGATATTGAGTTATTTATCTATCCCGAAGTTTTTAATGGCGTCTGGGATGCGCTGGTGGATGGGCGAGTTGATGTTGCTATTGGTGCAACCCGTGCTTCTCCTGTGGGTGAGCGATACAGTTTCAGGGATATGGGTTTTATGCCGTGGCTGTGTGTTGCCAGCCCTGCGCATGAGCTGGCACTCATAACGGAAAAACTAAATGATGACCAATTGCGGCCTTATGCCAGTTTATGTCTTGAGGATACATCACGTAATCTGCCTAAGCGTGATACATGGGCTTTAGATAATCAGCGACGGTTGGTGGTTCCTGATTGGGAGGCGGGATTGTCATGTTTAATGGAGGGGTTATGTGTGGGAATGGTGCCTAAACACCGGGCCTTGCCGCTTATTCGTCAGAGAAAATTGTGTGTACTTGAACTTGAGCAGCCGTTACCTGATAGCCCGTGCTGCCTGACATGGTCACAGAAAAGCCATTCACCTGCATTAAGCTGGTTGCTTGGATATCTTGGTGATAACACAACGCTTAATGCTGAATGGCTGCAAGAAGACTAACTGTTAGCGGCGATAATCAATAAAAGGACCATCAGCAACAGAACGACGCTCTACAAGACGCGGGTGGACTTCGATGGTTTGAGCATCTTCACGTTTATTGATAATCCTATCAAGTAGCGTGGAGAAAGCCATTTGTCCCAGCCGTTCTTTAGGTTGGTGAATCGTTGTCAGTGCGGGTGTGAAATAGCGGGCATTACGGATATTGTCATAACCAATGATAGAAATATCCTGAGGGACGCGTAAACCCATCTCATCGGCAGCACAAATAGCGCCCATTGCCATCACATCCCCACCACAGAACACCGCAGTAGGGCGATGCTTCTGGTTTAAGATCTTACACATGGCCTGATAACCTGATTCAGGCTCAAAATCTCCCTGAACAATCCACTCATCCCGAATAGTAATATTGGCTTCTTTCAGTGCCTTGATAAAACCCTGATGACGCCCGCCGCCTGTATTTCTGGCTAATGGGCCGGGAATGGAGGCAATATCACGATGCCCACGTTCAATCAAATATCGGCCTGCTAAATAACCGCCGTGGAAGGCATTATCAATAATGGCATCCGTAAAATCCCCTCTGGATTCCCCCCAATCCATGACAACCATAGGAATATTGCGATAATCCTCCAGCATCCCCAGCAACTGTTGAGGATATTCTGAACACATAATTAACAAGCCATCTACACGTTTTTGTGCCAGCATTGCGAGATAAGCTTTTTGTTTGTCGAGGTTGTTATGGGAATTACATAAAATCAATGTATAGCCTTTGCTATAACAACTATTTTCGACAGACTCGATGATTTCAGCAAAATAAGGTGCTTCACTTGAAGTTGCCAATAACCCGATAGATTTTGTGTGGTTGACTTTTAAGCTTCGGGCAACGGCACTGGGAGAATAATTCAGTTCCTTAATGGCAGCCCATACTGCGGCTTTCGTATCTTCGGCGACGAAACGGGTTTTATTAATAACATGGGATACGGTTGTGGTTGAAACACCAGCGCGTTTAGCCACATCTTTAATCGTTGCCATGATAAAAAGGACTCCTGACCTTTTGGTCTAAATTTGTATACCCTTTATCTGGATATAGATCTTTGTTAATCATTTGCCAGTATTATATTTGTATATAGGAAGATAACTGGCAATAATTTAGTGATAAACCGTGAATTTTGTCTGATCTAGCTCAAAAGTGAAAGCAGTAATCGATGCTATAAAGTATATGTATTAAATATCACAGTGCGATTTTTAATCTTTGAGATAAATAACCACTTAAAATTTATGGTGTTGCTGAGTCTTAATTTTCACGATGAGGATGGTTTATGGATACAGATCTGAAATTGGGATTATTGACTGCTTGTAGTGCGTTAGTCATGATTGTTTTTCTGGCGAGTCTCTGTTTGATCGCCTGAGTACGGAAATAACCTTAAGCCCAGAAATAACATAGTGGTGAAACGCCATCTATTTTTCAAGGGGAAGTTTTTCACGCTTCAGCTTCAGACAGCATAACAGTGCGCAGAACCGGAAAAACTTGCCCTTGTATTGTACTGATAGGCTAATTAAGCCAGATTTTCTTCCACAAACTGCCAGTTAACCAGAGCCCAGAAATGCTCCAGATATTGAGGACGGGCATTGCGGTAATCGATGTAATAAGCATGTTCCCATACATCAACGGTCAGAACAGGTTTATCTTCACCAGTCAGTGGAGTTGCTGCATTGGAAGTATTAACGATAGCCAGGCTACCATCAGTTTTCTTGACCAGCCATGTCCAGCCGGAGCCGAAGTTTTTCAGGGCTGAATCAGTAAATTGCTGTTTGAATTCAGCAAAAGAGCCGAAAGCTTTGTTGATGGCTTCTGCAACTTTGCCGGTAGGTTCACCACCACCGTTTGGTGACAGGCTGTGCCAGTAGAAAGTGTGGTTCCATACTTGCGCAGCATTATTGAAGATACCGCCATCAGAAGTCTCGATGATTTCTTCCAGTGTTTTCCCAGCAAACTCTGTACCTTTAATCAGGTTATTCAGATTCACAACATAAGCATTGTGATGTTTGCCGTAATGATATTCCAGAGTTTCTGCTGAGATATGAGGTTCTAAGGCATCTTTAGCATAAGGTAATGCTGGTAATTCAAAAGACATTGCATACTCCTTTTAATATCGGGTTTTTGGCTTTATAAACCATGATTCGTAAAGTATTAATCATGGATAGAGCAAATTTAAGCTTATTATCATGTTGCTATTTTAGTGATTATCTTAACAACTTTTCTGCTAAATAACAGGGAAAAAGATGCGATTTAATAATGAGCTGATGTAGAACTGTTCAGTTTTAATGGATTAAATATTTATAGGGTATGAAAATATCAGTGATTACAATTTGTTGTTCAGAATAAAAATTTGCAGCAGCACGTTCGCTGTAGAAAACCAGCACCAGAAAGTGGTATTCTGAATCAATCTTTTCTGATGCTGATAAACAGCACCTGCGGTTTAAGGAAGTAAAAATGACGACAATTGAGAAAATCGAACGCCAAATTAATGAAAACCCGATTTTGCTGTACATGAAAGGCTCACCAAAGCTGCCAAGCTGTGGTTTCTCTGCTCAGGCTGTTCAGGCTTTATCTGCATGTGGTGAACGTTTTGCTTACGTGGATATCTTGCAAAACCCAGATATCCGTGCTGAATTACCTAAGTATGCTAACTGGCCGACATTCCCTCAACTTTGGGTTGATGGTGAGTTAGTCGGGGGATGTGACATCCTGATGGAAATGTATCAACGCGGTGAACTGCAAACATTGATTAAAGAAACCGCGGATAAATACCGTGAACAAGAAGACAGCCAGTAAGATTTGATAATCATTATTGGTACTAAGAGCCTAATCAAATAGGCTCTTAGTTTATCAGACTTCGTCGTCCGGAGTGGCCAGCGGCCAACCACCTAATCGCTTCCAACGATTAACTAGTTCGCAGAAAAGTAGGCTCGTTCTATCTGTATCATAGAGAGCACTGTGTGCCTGATTACTGTCAAAGGGGATTTCTGCTGTAATGCAGGCTTTTGCCAGAATAGTCTGACCGAGCACCAAACCGCTCAGCGCAGCCGTATCAAACGTAGCAAAAGGATGGAATGGATTACGCTTTAAACGAGCGCGTTCAGCTGCCGCCATAACAAAATTGTGATCAAAACTGGCATTATGAGCAACTATAATGGCACGGTTGCAATTATTCTCTTTCATACCTTTGCGGATCATCTTAAAAATGGCATGCAGCGCAGTATATTCGCTGACAGCTCCCCGTAATGGATTAGTCGGGTCAATACCTGTAAATGCCAGCGCAGCCGGATCAAGATTAGCTCCTTCAAAGGGTTCAATATGGAAATGCAGCGTATCAGCCGGAGCCAGCCAACCTTCGGCATCCATTTTTAAAGTCGTTGCAGCTATCTCAAGTAAAGCATCTGTCCGCGCATTAAACCCAGCGGTTTCTACATCAATAACAACGGGGTAATAACCACGAAAGCGTCCACTGAGCATGTTTTGATCTTTTATATTAGACATCTGATTTTATTCTTAACTTCAGGATAGCGGATATTATGACAAAATTTATTGTGCATTGCAGAAGTAATATCGACCTAGTGGAAACGAAGGGCATGTTAAAGATGCCCTTGTATATGGAGACTTGCATATGGAAAATAATTAATGACCTAATGCGTTACTGGCGCTTTCATTTTCAATGAGTTCGATTTTATAACCATCTGGATCTTCAACAAAAGCGATAACAGTTGTTCCGCCTTTCACTGGCCCAGCTTCACGAATTACATTGCCTCCAGCAAGTTTAATACGTTCACACGTTGCCGCAACATCATCAACACCTAAAGCAATATGACCGAATGCTGTACCCATTTCGTAGCTCTCAACATCCCAGTTATACGTTAATTCGATGACCGCACCTTGGCTTTCATCAGAGTAACCTACAAAGGCGAGGGAATATTTATACTCTGGATTCTCACTCGTACGAAGTAGACGCATGCCCATTACTTTAGTATAAAAATCAATCGACCGTTGCATGTTGCCAACACGGATCATTGTATGAAGTAGACGCATGATTACCTCTTATGTTTATGGTTTTATATCAAAATAGTAATTTCACGAAAGTGCAAAATGGCGGAATTTCGTGCTCTGACCCCATTGTTTTTTAACTATATAGGGTAAACACACGGTAATTCAATGCGTCCTTTCACCTTTGTTTTACTCGAGACTACTTTGTAATCACTTATTTGATGTGAGCTGGATCTAGATAATGTTGTAGTTCTCTCAGAGATAATCGTTTAGGTAATTTTGTATACAGGAGGATGACATGGCTGAGCAACTAGAGTTTTTTGTTATTCCGAATCCTTGCAAAGGGATTTGTGAATCAGGTCCCAGTGGTTTCTGCCGAGGTTGCTATCGTAATAGGGAAGAACGCTTTATGTGGATGAAATTATCTGATGGGCAAAAAAGAGAAATATTGCGGTTATGCCATGATAGATATCTGCGGACACTGAAAAATAACGGACATGACGAAGTTGTTCCATCAAAACAGCTTGGTTTATTTTAATTCACATTTTCAACTGTTAATGAAATTTTCTTATATGAATAATATTTCATATTTTCATTATGGTTAAGAACTTTTGCCATGATAAAGTGATATTTTATTCATATTACCTATTTTTTATTTGATATAGGTCGTTTAAAAATATTGCAGAGATTGACTAATTAAACCCTTTAGGTAAAGGTTTCTTATCAAATAATTAATTATCGAACAATAATCATGCTAATTTTTTATCTGTTTGTTTTTAATAGGTTTTATAATCTACTTAACGCTAACTGTAAGATAAAAATGATATTAATGTAAAAATATATAGATTAGTATTTGGATGGCGGTTATTCTTATAGAACTTTAACCGAGTGGTACTGTGTCTATTTTTTGGAGTTTGTATCTGTTTCGTTGATATTTAAAATCTTAATAGTTAAGTTGGAGGATTATTTTATACAGTTTATATCGTTGGTGGATTAATGCGCGATTTTATTCGGTGCGCCGTAAAACTTCGCTCTTTAGGGCGACGAAGATGTCAACTTTAAGTAACAAGCCAACGCGATACTAATTAAGTAATTAGCGAAATATCTGACTCTGCTAATGTGAGCAAGATATAGGATGCGTATCCATTATTCATATGAATAAACTGATTGGATAATTCATTGATGTTATATGAGTCTCTAATTATAAGGAGGGGTAATTGGAATTGACATTGGGATCAGACCTGGCACGTTTAGTTCGTGTTTGGCGCGCTTTAATTGATCATCGCTTGAAGCCGTTGAAATTAACTCAGACACATTGGGTTACTCTTTACAATATTAGTTTGTTACCACCGGAGCAGTCACAGATACAACTTGCAAAAGCAATTGGTATTGAACAACCATCCCTGGTAAGAACGTTAGATCAATTAGAAGAAAAGAAACTCATTACAAGGCACACATGTGCTAATGACAGGCGTGCTAAAAGAATCAAATTAACAGAAGAATCAGAAAATTTTATCAGAGAAGTGGATAGTGTTATTGGTTCGACGAGGAAAGATATTTTGGAGGGAATTACTCATGATGAGTTAATTCTACTTGCTTCTGTAATAAAAAAAATCGAAAAAAATATTAGCCAATTACATAAACAGGTAATATAAAAATTAATCGATAAAAAGAAAATCGCGGGCCATATTTTGGTGATCCGCGATTTTTTTGTTTAAATATACTTTAACCCTATTAGATAGGAGAGACTGTTGTCGAATCACCACTATCGGCAATTTTGATACGTTGCCCTTTACTGAATAAAACCTGATCCTGTTTTTGCACCACAACAATGTTTCTTCCACTGTCAGTACGGATTTCCAATTCGACACCTTTTGTTTGATCGATAGCACCTTCAATTCCTTGACCTGCCATTCCACCGACAATAGCACCAGCGGCTGTTGCAAGCCTCTGGCCTCTACCGCCGCCAACCGAATCACCTAACAACCCCCCTAATACTGCACCGCCAATCGCTCCTAGCATGTTTTGGTTACCAGCCTGAGAACCTTTTATCGTGACTGGCCGGACAGACAAAATAGTCCCGTAGGTTACGTTTTGAATTTGTTTGGCCTGATCAATCGAGTAAGTATCGCTAGAAAGTGCTCCCATGTCAGCACATCCGGATAATGTTGTTACTACAACTGCACCAACCAGGAAACGTTTGAACATAGTTACTCCTAATTTTAATGCCTCGAGAGAAATCTGGTAATAACCCTACAATCAAGCATTCGGCTACAATGGTCAGTAACAAGTATAATAATTTTACATGTTACTTATTCTATACATTAATAGCCTCTCTATAAATATATAATAAATTTCTACATTGAACTCCAATAAGAATAATTCCTGACAAAAAGTTTAGCATGTTTTGTGAAGAGCTCTCCAAAACTCAGATTTTATCTCTTATATTCCGAGTGAAACATATATAGTCCAAATCAATGTGTTTTATAGTTACACCGGTGTATTTACAGATGTAATCCATTCTTTAAATAGGGGAATATTTATGAAGTCAGGACGTTATATTGGTGTGATGTCAGGCACCAGTATGGATGGAGTCGATGTCGTTTTAGCAGAGATCAGTGATAAGGCTGTTATACAGAAGGAAAATTACAGTCATCCGTTTCCTCAGGAACTTAAGCAAAAATTACTGGCTATTTGTCAGGGCCAGCAAACCACATTATCAACAGTTGGGCAGCTCGATTATGAGTTGGGAACGCTTTTTGCCGAATCAGTCAAAGGATTATTAAAGAAAACCGGATTAACTGCGAGTGATATCACTGCAATTGGGTGTCATGGTCAGACTGTCTGGCATGAACCTGATGGTGAAAAGCCATTTACGATGCAAATTGGTGATAATAACCGTGTAACGGCATTAACCAATATTACAACAGTAGGTGATTTTCGCCGCCGTGATATGGCTTATGGCGGCCAAGGCGCACCTTTAGTTCCTGCTTTCCATATGGCGGTATTGGGTAATCCAACCGAAAGGCGTGTGATCCTGAATATTGGCGGAATAGCAAACATTTCTGCTCTTCTGCCAAATTCTGCGGTTAAGGGATATGATACCGGGCCGGGGAATATGCTGATGGATGCCTGGACATGGCGTCATAAACAGCAGCCTTACGATAAAGATGCACAATGGGCTGGAGAGGGTAGTGTAAACAACGCTCTGCTTCAGAAGATGCTTTCAGATCCCTATTTTGCACGTACTGCGCCCAAAAGCACCGGGCGGGAATATTTTAATATGGCATGGCTGGAAACACAGTTAGCTGATTTCCCTGATGTCAGTCCGGTCGATGTACAGGCCACTCTTGCGGAACTGACAGCTGTTAGCATCGCTGAACAAGTATTACTCAATAATGGCTGTGAGCGCTTACTGGTTTGTGGTGGTGGTGCCAGAAACCCACTTATAATGCGTCGGTTATCTGCTTTGTTACCTGATACTGAAGTTGCAACAACGGATAAATATGGGTTGAGCGGTGATGATATGGAAGCGTTGGCTTTCGCTTGGCTGGCATTCCGTACAATGTCTGGGTTGTCGGGTAACTTGCCATCGGTGACGGGTGCTGATAGGGAAACCATTTTAGGCGCAATTTATCCTGTCGCTGGCTGATAACATGTTATGCTGAAATTCACTTAGAAATAGAGAATTAGACATGTCAGAACATAATGATACTCATATAGCAGAGCTGCGCCGCGAATATATGCGTGGTGGGTTACGGCGAAAGGATCTTACTGAAGAGCCGATGGCGCTTTTTGAGCTTTGGCTGAAACAGGCCTGTGATGCTGGGCTTAGCGACCCAACGGCGATGTGCGTAGCAACAGTCGATGAGCATGGGCAGCCTTATCAGCGTATCGTCCTATTGAAGCATTTTGATAACCGCAGTCTGGTTTTTTACACCAATCTTGGTAGTCGCAAAGCGAAACACTTAGCTCAGAATAACCGTATCAGCCTCCATTTCCCGTGGTATCAGCTTGAGCGTCAGGTCAGCTTCCTGGGTAAAGCCGAGCGTTTATCGCCTCTCGAAGTAGTGAAATATTTCCATAGTCGCCCGAGAGACAGTCAGATCGCAGCCTGGGCTTCACAACAATCTTCCCGTATTTCTGCCCGAAGTATTTTAGAAGGGAAGTTTTTAGAACTGAAGCAGAAATTCCAGAATGGCGAAGTGCCGTTACCCAGTTTTTGGGGTGGATTCCGGGTTGAGTTTGATTCGGTAGAGTTCTGGCAGGGGGGAGCAAGCCGTCTGCATGATCGTTTTCTATACCTGCGTGAAGGAGATAAATGGCATATTGATCGTCTGGCGCCTTAACTGCATTAATTACCGTTTTTAATACTGGCACTTATAGTACTGGCGTTTTATGCTATAGCACGCGATTTACAGCGAATCGTGACAATTAGACAATGATATATGCCTGATAGATTGCAAGTTGCAGCCCGGTAGTACTCAGAACAAACGATATACCCGATAAAGCTGCAACTTGGAAGATGAAGGATATAAGTAAAGAACACAAACCAATGGAGTCATTGATGTCTAGCAATAACCTGATTAAACAACTGCAAGAGCGGGGCCTTATTGCCCAGGTAACGGATGAAGAAGCGTTAGCGGAAAGACTGGCGCAAGGTCCGGTCTCTCTCTATTGCGGCTTCGATCCTACCGCTGACAGCTTGCATTTGGGCCATCTGGTTCCCTTGCTGTGTTTAAAAAGATTCCAGCTGAATGGGCATAAACCGGTAGCTTTGGTAGGTGGAGCGACAGGTTTGATTGGTGATCCTAGTTTTAAAGCGACGGAGCGTAAATTAAACACAGAAGACACTGTTAAAGAGTGGGTTGAGAAAATTCGTAACCAAGTTTCTCCGTTCCTGAGCTTTGAGGGTGAAAATGGTGCCGAATTAGCCAATAACTATGACTGGTTCGGTCAAATGGATGTCCTTTCTTTCCTGCGTGATATCGGTAAGCACTTTTCCGTTAACCAAATGATCAATAAAGAAGCGGTTAAACAGCGCCTGAACCGTGATGATGTTGGGATTTCGTACACTGAGTTTTCTTATAACCTGTTGCAGTCTTATGACTTTGCTAACCTGAATGGAAAATATGGTGTTGAATTGCAGATTGGTGGTTCCGATCAGTGGGGCAACATTACATCAGGTATCGATTTGACTCGCCGTTTACATCAGAAACAGGTATTTGGTCTGACAGTACCTTTGATTACTAAATCCGATGGTACTAAATTTGGTAAAACAGAAGGTGGAGCAGTCTGGCTGGATCCGAAGAAAACCAGTCCATACAAATTTTATCAGTTCTGGATTAACACAGCTGATGCAGATGTGTACCGTTTCCTGAAATTCTTCACTTTCATGGACATTGAAGAAATTAATGCGTTGGAAGACGAAGATAAAAACAGTGGTAAAGCTCCGCGGGCACAGTATGTTCTGGCAGAAGAAGTTACTAAACTGGTTCATGGAGAAGCTGGTTTGACGGCGGCTAAGCGTATCACTGCGAGTCTGTTCTCCGGAGCAGTGGCTGATTTAACCGAAGATGACTTTGCGCAGTTGGCACAGGATGGTATGCCAGCGATTGAACTTGAGAATGGTGCTGATTTGCAACAGGCACTGATCACTGCTGAATTTGTACCTTCCCGTGGGCAGGCGCGTACCATGATTAGTTCTAATGCTGTTTCTGTCAATGGTGAAAAACAGTCTGAAGCGATGTATGTATTTGCAGACGAAGATCGTCTGTTCGGGCGTTATACTTTATTACGTCGTGGTAAAAAACATTATTGCCTAATCGATTGGAAATAATTCATAAAAGCATTACTAAGGGCAACATAATTGTTGCCCTTAAAGTATCAGACTGTTTTATAACTCATTTGCGGTTCTTAAAATAATAATCAGGCCTAATCATGAAAAACATACTTTCAATTCAGTCTCATGTTGTTTTTGGCCATGCAGGAAATAGTGCATCTGTTTTTCCGATGTGTCGTATGGGAGTGAACGTATGGCCATTAAATACAGTTCAGTTTTCTAATCATACGCAATACCCACAATGGCGTGGCTGTGTGATGCCGCCAGAACATCTGGCTGAAATTGTGCAGGGAATTGGTGAAATTGATAAATTAGCATCCTGTGATGCTGTTCTCAGTGGGTATATTGGTTCAGCGGAGCAGGGAAACTATATTCTTGATATTGTAAAGCAGGTTAAACAGGCTAACCCTGAAGCATGGTATTTTTGTGATCCTGTTATGGGCCACCCAGAGAAAGGATGTATTGTGGCTCCGGGCGTTTCTGAATTCCTTTGTGAAAAGGCATTGCCTATCAGTGACATCATTGCACCTAACTTGTTGGAGCTTGAAACACTGACAGCAACAGAAATCAAAAATGTAGAGCAGGCAGTATCGGCAGCCCGTCAGCTATGCCAAAAAGGCCCAAAAATTGTTTTAGTCAAACACCTCAGCAGAGCAGGTTATCAGAAAGATAATTTCGAAATGTTGCTGGTGACTAAAGAAAATAGCTGGCATATCAGCCGTCCATTGATTGATACCGGTGAGCGTCAGCCTGTTGGGATTGGTGATTTAACCAGCGGCTTATTCCTTGCTAATTTGTTGAAAAGCCCATCGATAACACATTCAGTATTGCAGGCAGCATTGGAACACACTACAGCAGGTGTTTACGAAGTTATGCTGGAAACGCAAAAAAGCGGAGAATTTGAATTACAGCTTGTTGCTGCCCAGGATAAGATGGTGACTCCAGCCCATAAATTCAAAGCCATGCAAATCGATTAAGTATAAAAGAAGTTAATATCTTTATGCTTCCGGTAAATTTGTACCGGAAGCAGTGGCTTTAAATTAATCACTCCACATCGAATAATTAGTATTGAGCCAATCAAATGAAATTGATTTTAAGATATTACTGGTTTTTTATGCTGGAGTGAGTTCGAACATATTTCATAATACATTCAAGTTTTTCACTAGTTTCCTGCCATTCTCGTTCCGGTTTTGAGTCTCTGACTAATCCTGCGCCAGCTTGAAGCCAACTTTGCCCTTTATGTTGATAGCAAGAACGTAATACCAATGCGGCATCCAGTTTACCTTTGCTATCTAACAGCATAACACAACCACTGTAAAGCCGACGTGGTTCACTTTCGTAACGGGAAATAGCTTCCAAAGCAGGTTTCTTTGGTATACCAGAAGCAGTAACTGCAGGGAATAAGGCAACGAAGGCATCCCAACGATTCTTATCTGTTCGTAGTAGCCCTTTAACACGTGATGCTAAATGTTGTACTGAGCCACGTTTACGAATTGCCATAAACTCTGATATACACAATGTTTCTGCCTGACAAATTGGTGCTAATTCTTCTAATGCAAGTTTGGCTGACACCGCGTGCTCAGCGATTTCTTTTGGATCAGAAAGCAAATCTGCTTGCAGTTTTTGATCTTGTACTTTGTCATGTGTTAATGCTCTTGTGCCTGCCAATGGTTGGCTATTGACCCAACCAGTACCATCTGCCTCAATTACTGTTTCTGGGCTGAAACCGTAAGCAGAAAATGCTTCATCCTGTAAGAAGAAAGAGCGAGCAGGAGTATTGGCTTGACGACCCAACCAGTAACTGTGTGTTATATCGACATTTGTACCAAGCTGAACTTTGCGTGAAAGGATCACTTTTTGATATCGGCCTATGGCAATATCTTTAACCGCATTTGCTACGTTATTTTGATAATTTTTTGCCAAATCTATTGTATTGACAATTTCCAGTTCTTTTGTATGTGGAAAAGGTGGTGTACTGATTTGGTCAAGTTGTTTGATTTTCTCTCTCAATATAGTGAGCTGGTTTTCTTCAAGTGTTCGAATAAGAACTTGCCCTTGAGTTATGCGTAATTCATGTACTGGAACAGTGATTTTTATTAATGCTTCATTTTGCTGTTTTAATGATGGATCCAGTGATATTCCATATGTTATATGAGAAAATTCAAATAGTGTTCTACCGTAACCGCGCCAATCTTTGATAGCTAGGTCATTGAGAGCTTGTTCAAGTTGTTGGCTTAATGTATTGATATCGTATGGATGTCGATTACCTTTTGAATCAATTAATTGCCCAGATGCATTTGCGCTTATAGTGGCTGCACAGCCAATTCCGAGTGACCATTCACCTTTGATTTCATAGAGTGTATAAGGTTGTGTATCATTATCTGTAAGATCTGCAATTAAATGAGTGACCAGATCTAATGGAGCGCTAGTAATAGATATAGTGTGTTCATGATATTGCCGCATTGGACTTTTATTTTCTTCTGCTTGTTTCGGTTGTTCTGTTTGTGCCATTTGTACCAACTGAAGTTTGTCTATTTTTCCTACTGTAGTTAATGGCCAATATTCAATAAACAACCACTGATCAGGTATCTTATGGCGCTGAATGCCATTCTGATGTAGAAATGCCTGTATCTGTGCAGGTTCCGGCCGGTTAATATTTTTTGGTATGCATGCGCAAATTCGTTCACCTAAGAGATCATCAGGAACAGCGATGACAACTGCGTCATCAATATTTGGATGTTGTAGTAATAATGTTTCAACTTCTTGCGTTGAAATTTTCTCTCCACTGCGATTGATTTGCTCTTTAATGCGCCCTTCAACGATCAGATTGCCATCTGACCTCATACGAACGAGATCGCCAGTGCGATAGAATCCGTCAGCGGTGAAGGCTGTGGTATTATGTTGCTTAGCTCGGTAATACCCAGTAATAGTGTAAGGGCCTCGAGTAATCAGTTCGCCTACTTCACCAGAGGGGACAGATTGCAGATTAGTGTCAACAATTTTGATCTCATCTTCTTCTGATAATGGGCGACCTTGGGTATTAATAATGACTTCATAAGGATCATCCAATCGGGTATAGCAAAGTAATCCTTCCGCGGTGCCAAAGACCTGTTGTAAAGGCCCAAGACGTGTAATCACCTGTTTTGCTAGTTCTGGTGTAAGTCTGCCTCCACCAACTTGTAAACAACGTAGAGAGGAAAGATCGCTTTGTTCCCAGTCACGAGCCTGTTCCCAGAGACGGGCCAGCGCTGGAACTAATGCAAGATGTGTTACCTTATGCTTTTCAATCAATGGCATGGCTTCATCACAACTGGCGGTATCACTTAAGAGGACACACCCTCCTTGAGAAAGGGTACCTAAAATGCCAGGACTGCCTAAGGTGAAATTATGTGCGACAGGTAGTACCGCTAAATAAACGCTTTCGGTATTGATCGAGCACAAACGAGCTGATAGTACAAAGTCATAAGTATAGGCATCGTGAGTACGTGGAATTAGTTTTGGTGTACCTGTTGTTCCTCCAGAAAGTAGGAGGATGGCAATATCATCGTAATCTGGGCCAGAAATAGACATATCGAGTGGTTTACCATCAATGGATGATAAAGGGATAAATTCTTCTGCTTCCCCATCGACAATAATATATTTCATTTCAGGGCAAGATGTCGCCACTTCCCGTGCCATTTTCCGGTAATCAAAGCCATGGATACAATCGGGAATAATATAAGCCACGGGACAGGCAATTTGGCAAAGTGCATGAACATCATGTGCACGTTGTGTTGGCATTAATAATACTGGATGAGCCCCTAATCTGAACAGGGCAAAACAAGTGATAACGAAGGAAATACGATTAGGTAATTGTACCATTATGTTGTCACCACGACGTATTCCACGTTGGAATAATCCACTGGCCATTCTTTCCGAAAGTTGATGGAGTTCCTGATAAGTAATATATTGTTCTTGATAGATCAGTGCTGTTTTATTCCCCCAGGTTTTCGACCATCCGGTAAGTTGTTGGTCTATAGTTTTACCATTCCAAAGATAGTCTGGCGTCATTGTAAAATTTCTTCCTGAGATTGAATAAGATGCCATTATGCGAACTCCTGTGGATCAATATATTGCATAAATTGTGTAATGTGATGAATAAAATTTTGAGGTTTTTGCGTGATATAAAAATGATTGCCGACAATTTCTTGGTAGCAATGCGAAAGGGCTTGTTTGTCACTGGCAAGCCAGTGATACCATTGCTGAACTTCCAGAGCTGAAGCCTCTTTATCTTTATTACCATAAAGCAATAAAGTTGGTGTTTGCAGCTTTATTGAACTAGATTGAATGCTCTTGTGATAATTTTCTGTAGCCCAGAAATCAGCACGCAACATGGGTAAGAATAGTGCCAGTAATTCAGGGTCTTCGCGTAGCATCGGATTGCAGCCGCCAATATCGATGAGTTGTTTAATAAATTCATGATCAGGTAATCCACTCAATTGGCGTCGAGACGGAAGATGGGGAGCATGACACCCTGAAAGTACCAATGCTTTAGGAGAACAATTATGTTGTTCAAGGCGTTGACAAGCTTCAAAAGCGACCTGAGCTCCCATACTATGGCCGACTAGTATCAGGTTTTCTCTTTGTACAAGCGTGAGTGACATGAGTAGAGAAGAAAGTGATTGTGCTAATGATGGAATGCTGGTGGCCGCACGTTCACTCATACGATTGTCACGACCTGGATAAATTACCAAAGAAACGGCAATATCAGGATTTTCCAAAGTAACCCATTGGCGAAATGCACTGCTGCTGCCCCCAGCAAAGGGGCAGATTAATAGTGTGTATTTGGGTTTGCCACAAGGTATCAGGCATGGGCGAATCATAGGATGTACAGGCAGTGCCCAATTCATCAGCATTCTTCCTTGATTAACATTAATTGAGTCGGATCAATCCAAATTGGAGGCTGTAAATCTTGTGTAACAGGTTCTCCCATCATACGAAGAATTTGTTGCCACAAGTTTGCCAACCGTCGTTGATAGTTATCATTAAAAGCGGGGGGGCAGAGTGCACCATTCAATACAGAACTTAATGTATTGAGTAGAAATGCTACGCCTTCAGCACCATCACATTCAAATGCTGTCATCCAATCTTTGGTTGCCGGGCAAAGAATTTGTGATGTTGTTTGGTGTTGATAAGCACCATCCGGTTGACTAGCAGTTAGATAAAGACTTTGATTACTATTCAGATGATTTGGAGCATGAAGAACCGGTGTCCAGATCACCGGCCCATAACTGGCTTCTTGCGTTAGATAACCCGTAGGCCAAACCAGAGTCATCTTGTGCATTATAAGGTTGTACATATCGGGATCTTTGGGATCCAGATAGGACTGAACATCTAACGCGATAGTTGTTTCTGCAAAACGCAATTCAAAGCAATGAAATGCATTACTCCGTTGATTGACATAAGCTATCTCTATTTGCTCTGGGCAATGACAGGCTTGTAGCAACAAGTCAAGAGCGGAAAATAGTAATTGGCGGCTAGTTGTCATATAGCCATTTATCGGATGTTGTTTTGATAAACGGCTAATTTGATGTGCTGCATGTAACCAATTTCTGCCAGCACGGCATTGGCTATAAAAGCTATTTACCCAAAATATAGCCCCTTGTTTTTCAGCGGTTGATTGGTGTTGTTTGATGGCTTTTGCATCAAGGGGATGCTCCTGAATAACAGAAATACCCCGTGTCAATAATGCTTGGGTTAATTGATCTCCTTTACCTCCAATGACTTCCGCTCGTATGACTACACAGGCAATATCAATGTCGTCGGGTAATTCATCCAATGAGCGAAACAGTGGCACATTGAAATCACGGGCCAGTTGCTGTGAACGAAGGCTTCCTTGCGCCAGAATACCGGCTAGCTCCAGATCTGGCCTAGGTTGCAGGAATGCATTAAGGTACAATTCGCCAAATTTTGCACCAACAATTAGAACTCGCCGTTGCTTTATCATATATTCTCCTTAACAGTCTCAATAAATTTGGCTGAATTCATGATTTTTTTCAGACAAATAACCAGTGAGTTAACATGTTTGTGTTGGAATAAGCTGTAATGATTACCATCAAGTTGTGTCACGTTAACAGGCCCGAAGACTCGCCAGCCGAGATCTATTGAGGTGACTGTTGTTGGATCAAGATAATCCATAAAATCAGGTAATGCCTGAGTAGCTCGAATAAGGCTGAAGGGCTGTGACGTCATAGGTGGGCAGTAATTAAGCAATGCCCGTAAGTTATGGCGCCATATGGTGTAGAGTTCAGTCAACGAGCTATCAATTTGTGCAAATTGTGGCAGGGCTTCATGTAGTATTTGTAGGAACGTCTCGGTATTAGCCTCTACCGTGCGATTATCCAGAGTTAGATCGGGAAATTGCCCCTGTAAGTCGAGTAGAAAATGACGGTGGCAGAATGCATCATTCAAAATCAGGTCGGGTCGTATGTTTGGAGCGAAACTATCAATCAAAATGCAATGAGAAACGTTTTTACCAGCGGTGCGTAATTGATGTGCTATTTCATAAGCAACTAATCCGCCAAAGGACCAGCCCGCCAGTGTATAAGGCCCTTTAGGCTGTAACTTGCTGATTTGTTTTATATAGTCAGCCGCCAATGCTGCAATGGTAGGTTTATCGGTATTCAGGTTATCTGGGGGAAATGCTAGTCCAATCAGACGATGATCACCGAAATTGTCCGCTAGATGACGGTATCCGAACAAATGCCCACCAATAGGATGAACGATAAATAAAGCCGGTTTTTCAGCGTTTCCCTCGTTTAAAATTACTGCTTGACAGGTATCTCCTGATTGGTTCTCAATAAATTCGGATAATAAATGTACTGTGTCATAAGTTTGTAATAGGCTGAGTGGATATTGGTGGTTGAATGTTTGGTTGATTTTTACCATTAACCGTACTGCCGCCAGAGAATCTCCTCCAAGAGCAAAGAAGCTTTCATGTACGTTGATAATTTGCTGCTCTAGTACTGATTCCCAAAGACTTAATACCGTTCGTCCTGTTGCATTAAGAGCCATAGATGATGGTGTTGAATTAACTTCTTGATCTGCTTCAACTAGAGTAATCAGTGTCTGTCTGTTGATTTTACCGTTGTCGGATATAGGTATCGCATCGAGAATAATAAATCTCTGTGGGCACATCCAAACCGGTAAGGTCTGCTGCAACCAGTGAGGTAGTACCGGTAAAAGTTTTGTAGATACGTGTGCATCGTCAGTTAAACGTAAGCCTGCAACAAGTTGCAATGCGCCAGTTGATGTAGTGTGAGCAAATACGAATGCTTGCTGTATCTCAGGATGCTCACATAAACGATGCTCAATTTCGCCCAGTTCAATTCGGTAGCCACGAATTTTAATCTGATGATCATTGCGCCCCAAAAATTCGATATTCCCGTCTGGGAGCCAGCGCCCTAAATCACCGGTACGGTAAAGCCGTTCGCCTGTTTGAGGATGCGTGATAAAGGCATATTTCGTTTTTTCAACATCAGCCCAGTAACCTAGAGCAAGACCTTGGCCACCAATATACAATTCACCAGTCACCCAAACAGGGCAAGGAGAAAGCGTTGCATTAAGTACGTAGAAGGTCTGATTAGCCAAAGGCTTACCATATGGAATACTACGCCAATTTGGATTGGCTTGTGTGATGGGATAGGCGATAGACCAGATTGATGCTTCGGTTGCGCCTCCTAAGCTAAGGAGATTTAACTTAGGGTGAAGAGTATGCAATTTAGTCGGCAAATTGGTAGGTATCCAGTCCCCACTCATCAATACCCAACGTAGGCTACACAGGGAGTGAGGATAGCTACGGGCATACTCCTCAAGTAGTTGGACAAATGCGGGAACAGAATTCCAGACAGTCACCGACTCTTGTTGTAACCATGCTAATAATTTGTCCGGTTGTCGATTGTTGTCCACAGTAGGTATAACTAGTTTTGCCCCACAGCTTAGTGTCCCGAACAGGTCATAAACGGAGAGATCGAAGGTTAACTCTGAGATTGCTAATACGCTATCGGTCTCATTGAGATCAATGCGCTGGTTAATATCAAGAATAGTATTAACCGCGCTTTGATGATCAATCATGACACCTTTTGGTGTTCCGGTAGAACCGGAGGTGAAGATAACATAAGCTAGATCTTTAGGGTGTATGGATACACTCGGTTTGTTGGTGGCTGGTAATTTGTTGAGTAATGCTTCACTTAGAGGGATTATCTGGACATTGTCAGGCCAATTCAATTGTTGAGCGAACTTAGGTTGAGTTAGTACGGTATCAATTTCCCCTGATGCTAGTAGCTGATGTATCCGTTGTTGAGGATAACTGGCATCAATAGGCAGGTAAGCACGCCCTGCTAATAAAATTGCAATAACTGCAATGACTTGTTCCCAGCCTTTTTCCATCACTACACCAACCAGTGGCGAAGTCTGATTTTTTTGTGTTTGTAGATGAGCTGCTAGTGTCAGGCTTTGTGACCACAAAGTGCGATAGTCTAACTGACAATAAGCATCGACAACGGCAATATGTTGCGGATAAAGGTCTACTGCCTGTTCAATCAGCGAACAAAGTGTATGGGGTGGAAAAACGTTTTTTGTCGCATTGCTATTCTGACATAAAGTGCGATCGCTTATCGGAAGCCAGTAAGGAAGTGGGGCACTCCATTGGTAATTTTGTTCGAGCAATGCAACGATACTGGCTTGATAATGCGCGAACATGTTTTCTGCGACTTGAGGCTGGAAGAGTTGTGGCAAAATTGCCCACTGTATGGTGACACCACCTTCTTCGCCAGAAATTAACATACAGTCGAGATAAACATGGGGGGTTTGCGCTCCAAACAGATTCAGCGATCCTAATTCTGATGGTCCTTTACCCACAATACCGGTTGTATCGTTGAATACTATCGGCATACCGGCATTCAGGTTGTGGTGATGCTGATTTTTTTCCCTGAGTACCAATTGTCCGTCAAACAGCGCATGTTGAAGATCAGCTAACCATTGTTTTTGTAGCCTACTTACTGCATCGCTGAAGCCTGTGATATTGCGCAAGTCCACTTCTAGCAGTAATGTAGTAGACAGATTTCCGACTAACATATCGCAATGCTGTGGCATTAATAGGCGGTTGCCATGCAGGACATTGATAGTGAAATGTTCGTTGTTGCTCCATACCGATAAAATATGGGCAAATAGTGTGAGCATAACTTGTGAAGGTGATACACAGTATTCTGCTGCACGTTGTTGCAAACGCTGCCATTGTTGTGGGTTTATATACCCAGTCAGGCACTGTTGATCGAGTTGTTGTGACTGATGATCTTTCAGTGGTAGCACTGGCGCATCAGGAATTGAAGATAAGCGATCAAGCCAATATTGGCGGCTTTGTTGCCAAGCCTCTCCGATTGTCTCGTTTTCTAATGCCTGAATATAATCAGCAATAGTTATTGATGAGGGCTCTGGTTGCCAGCTAGGTTTCTGATACCAACGTTGTAAATCTTGCAATATTAAGGTCAGACTTTTTCCATCTGCTACCAATAGATCAATAGTCAAATGTAGTAGGTGTGTCCGGTCATCTGTATGGTACAGGGTTAAATCAAATAACGGCCAGTTGTCACTAGGAACGCCTTGAGTACGTAGAGTATTACGCGCATTGTTTAGTTGTCTCTCACTCTCTTCTTGTGTCATACGCCGACAATCAATGACTGTCGGCGTATAGCAGGGTACTTCTGAAAGAATATGATACTGTCCCTCTTTTACGTAACCACGTAATTGCCCATGATGGTTTATCACACTGTTCCAAGCAGCCGTAAAACGAGGTAGATCAAGCTCATCAATGGTCAGCTCAGCATAGAAGTGGGCAATACCATTGCCAAACTGAAACAGTTGGCTTTCTCCCAACCAGTAAGCATATTGCAGCGCGGTGAGTGGGAGAATCTGCTCTGATGATGGTTCTACCTGATGTGGTGTAACCAGTATGTCTGAATTTGTCTCACTGACCTGTAGAGTACGGCAAAATTGGCTTAACTTAGGGTGTTCAAACAATTGTTGCAGATTTGCTAGCTCGTAACCCTGGCGACGTAGTTGTACCACCATACGGGTAGCAATCAAACTATCACCACCACTTTGGAAAAAGTCACTGTGGCGATTTATTGGCTGAGGAAGCAGTGAATTCCAGAGCGGAATCACTTGCTGTTCAATGTCATAGAATTGCTCTTCTTCTGTTTCCTGTTGCCTAGTTTCCGGGGTTAACCGTCGTACCACTCCCTCTTTCGCTGCTACTACTAGTGGTAATTGTTCTTGCTGTTGAATATGCAATGAGTAAGGTAAAGCAGAGAATTGTGCTGATATTTCACTGATATTAAGCCGTGTTTGCTGCTCCACTCGCGCTAGGATCAATTGTTGATGTAGTTCTGGTCCATCTTGTCCAGGCCATTCCAGAGAAATATGGTAGCCAGATTTATCTAGATAATTACGCCAGTCTGCAAGCTCCAGTAATGCACTATTACCTTGATCATTACTGCGTTCATCAGCCCAGGCGTTAATGCCTTCAATAAATCCTACACTGGCGAGTTGCATAGCACTTTCTCGCTTGGTGGATTCAATAATCAGCAACCATCCACCGGGTTTGAGTAAGCGAGATAGTCGTTTGAGTGTATTCCTCAGATGGATGGCATCATGTAAGACGTTAACCGCTATAATCAGGTCATAACCAGATTCAGGATGCTGGCTAAAATCAATACGTTGATTAATGTCGAACAGGGAAAATTTTATAGTTTCTCCATAGTGATTAAATGACTGGCGAGCATCATCCAAGAATAGCTGTGAAACATCAGTAAAGTGGTAACTTTCAATGAGCTGAGCATTATTTTTGAGCACTTCTTTTGATGTGGCACCTGTGCCAGCACCGATTTCCATTACAGTGAAGTGTTCAGATACCTGACCCAATTGTTGGACAATTTCAGCGGCAGCATGATTCAAGCAACGTAACGCAGGATTTTCGCTATAAAGGCTGGCTGTAGTTTGTTTATCGGCAAACAGCAATTCTAATGCATTACCACGTCCGGCAAGTAGGCTGTCATGTTGCTCAATACAGGTTGCAACATATCGACTGATGGTTTGACACCACACAGAATCATCCAGTTTTGCCGTGGGTACGGGGATCTGGCTGAGCGGTTGCAGACAACGGTATCCATCAGCGGTTTTTTCCATAAATCCTTGTTTGCTTAATAATGTCAACCATTGAGTAAGTAAACGTTTATACTGTGGTGCGAGTTGTAAGTGTTGTTCAATTTCTTCACGATGGTGATATTGTTGTGAAGAAATAAATAGGTTATGCCGCAGTAAAGTCTGACCCAGACCTAATAATGCTTGTTGCTCAATATGTTGCCAAGAGCGTTCAAATTCTTGTTGTTCTGCCAAGGTTGGCAGCGGTAAAGCTTCAGTGTTTATCATCAATGGTTCTGGTAACGATAATGATAAATTATCTTCTGCTACCAACAATAAATTATAGTCCCGAGTGTCGTCCTGACATGGTTGAATTTCTGCTAACCGTATCTCAGGTTGAGAGCGCAAATATTGTTCGACTTGATGTAACGCAGGGTGTTGGGGCCAGAAGTCATAACGAGTATGACCGACAGGTGGGGTATGAAGATCATAATGATCCAAATGTTCAGACTGGCGGCAAGTTTGTACAACTTGTATTAACAAAGCGTTATAGGCAGCAAATAGTGCTTCAATGACACCCGATTCCAATACATCATCCATGCAATACCAGTTAAACATCAGATCACCATCCACTTCCATAACTTGATGATCCAGCCATACTTGTGGAGTTTGACTTAGAACAAAGATCGGCTCACCAAGTAATTGAGTGATAGATTGTTTAATTGTTATGCCTTCTTGTGCCATCCCTAACATACTAGTGAAAACGACTGGTGTTAGAGGTTGTCTGTTTTGAGTGTCACCGGATTGCTGGCGACTCAATTCCCTCAGCACTTCAACTCCATTGACATGACTATGGCTTAGTCGTTGCCAGAGTAAGGCTTGGGTTTTTTCCATGCTGGCACGCAGGGAGGTTGTTTTGCGTAAATCGAAATCCATCAACATGACGGAAGTAAAATCCCCAATCAGCTCTTGAACCTCTGGATGGAAGGGCTGGCGGTTAAAGAATGTCAGATTGAGGGTAAACAGTGGATGGCGGCTATACCATTCAAGAGTATGGGCAAACAGTGTTAACAGACCCGCGGAAGGAGTAACTCCCCATTTTTTCCAGCTTTGTTTAAGTACTTGCCAGTCAGATTGTGCCAATCGGCCTTCATAAGTCGTGAATTGCGGCTGGCTACGCTTAGGTAACTGTGAGTTCAATGGTAATCTTGGCGCAGGAGGTAGTGAAAGCAACTGTTCCTGCCAATATGCCCATGATGTGTGCCATTCTTTACTTTCACGTTGTGTTTGTTCTGCTATCACATAATCGCGGAAAGTAAAAGTTTGTGGAGTAAGTGGTTGTTGCTGGTGATAAGCCTGTTGTAGGTCTTCCATCATAATCCGGAAACTCTGTACGTCAAACTGCAACAGGTCTAAGTTCATGTGTAAGCGACAACGTTCATTTGGCAATAGGGAAACAGAGACTTCAAAAAGTGGCCACTGTTCAGCAGGAGGTACTTGATAAGAAAGAGTATGGCGACGCTGAGTTAAAGTTTGTTCGCAGGCTGCATCATCTAGTGCTCGTAAATCATCTTGTGATAAAACATACCAAGGTGTTTCAGGCAAAATTCTTTGTTGTCCTTCGTCATCAACGATCATGCGTAACATACCATGACGATGAATTAGGGTATTCCATGCTTTTTCAAAACGTAGGATATCAAAGTTGTTTAATGCCAGATCCCATTCAAACAGAACGTGACATGCTACACCTCCAAAATCAATGGCCTGAGTACGGCCAATCCAGTAAGCGTGCTGAATTGGTGTCAGAGGAAATGGTTTATGGTGTTGAGCGCTGTCAATAATGATCTTTGGCTGAGTGGATTCAGTGGATTGATTAAGTCGTGTGTTGCCAATAAGTGTATTAAGCCCCTCCAGCGTTATATTCTGATAGGCTAATTCAGCGGTTAATCTGAAACCAAATTGCTGGTGTATTAGCGTATTTAGCTCAAGGAACAGTAAGGAATCCAAACCAAATTGTAATAGATCTTGCTGTGGCTCTATACATTCAGGCTGTTCTAAGCGCAATAATGTTGCGATATGCTGACGTAGCCAATGGAGCCGCTCCTTACTATCCTGATAGAGTGAACTATCGGTAGATAGTGCGGATGTTGGCACTGTAGCGGCCTGAGCTGTGTCAGTCTGTAAACGCCGTAAAATGTCAGGATGACTTTCGTCTAATCGCATTGCTAGATAGCACGGTGAAACAGAACGCAGGGATTGATTGAGGTGCCAGATTCCCTCATTGATGCTGAATGGTAACATGCCATCTTGCGCTAGTTTTTTCACTAATCTCTGATCGCTAGCCATGCCAATACCACCCCAGACACCCCAAACCAATGTTTTTAAAATCAATGAATCGGTTGAGGTCAGCGCTAAAGATTCCAGATAAGCGTTAGTAATAGCATAAGCGCCTTGCCCCTGAGCACCTAACATTGAAGCAGCGGAAGCATGAAGCAACAGGTACTGTGCTTTATGTTGCTGAAGTACTGTTTGCAATATTGACGCACTTTCGGTTTTTACGCATAACATATTCGACAGATGTTGGCGCTCAAGTTTTGCCAGAGGAGTGTGATCAGAAATACCTGCGGCATGAATAGCACCGGCAATACCATCGTCTTGCGCTAGTGATTGCACGGCACTCAATAAGGCTGATGTGTTAGTGACATCAATCTTAATCCAACGTATTTCACATTCACCACTTAGTGACAGTTCGTGGACAAAATCATCCCAGTCTTTATGTTTTCGGCGGGAAAACACAGCAATCTTACGAGCCCCTTGTGCTAGCAACCAACGGATGGAAATTTGTCCGATACCACCCATACCACCTGTAACGATGTGCCAACCCTGATAGGGGATCAATATTTGTTTTTGTGATAACAGAAGTGGCTGACGCTGTAGAACAGGCACAGAAACTTGATTTCCCCGTACTTTTAGCCAGCGGCGATGCTTATTCAGATGACAGAGTGCTAATAACAAAGCATCGACATCATTGATATGAGAGATATCAATCGCCTGAATCTGACGATCGGGATACTCTTCAGCCGCGACCCTCAATAGTGCCCAGACAGCGTATTGCGCGGGATTGATATCCTCTTTTGACAAGGTGCTTTCAGGTTGAGCGCAACAAGTGACAACGGTTAAGGGTGTTGTTTCGTTACGTTTTAATTCGTTAATAACCTGATCACATAATTCAACAATATCATCACCCTGAAGTAGTAATAGTGTATTTCCACTTTCCGGTTGTAAATTAATACCTGCCTGCTGCCAATATTGAGCAATTGTGTTACTCGCTGTTGGTGTACGAAGAGTATACGCCGTTGAAAATTTTGGTTTATCTATAGTAGTTATAGTGCGCCAATGTAGAACATAGTGAGTATCAGGGCATGGTTGTGGTGTAGGAAGCCATGATTTTGTTGTCGTTGTCGCCAATTGGCGAGGTAGATCAGCTCGGGCACTCATCAATGCGAATAAGCGTTCGCCAGCATAAATTAATGCAGGGAAATCGGTGAGTAAATTTGTCTCTAGTAAGCGACGATTTGCATATGGTAGAACATGTTGAGGACGGTACATTTTACTAGCAGTTGGTCCGACAATTTCCTGGTAATAGCCTTGCTGAACACAATTATTCAATAGTTGTTCCAGCAAAGGGCGCCAGCAAGGTTGCAGTCGACCTGCCCGAATCGTATCAATGGTACTGAAACCTTGCTCAGTCTTGGCCCCATGACATTGATAGACCAGAGCATCAGTATACAGTGCTCGTAGTGTTGCTGCATTTGCATTTTGGTCAATAGCAGGATCGAGCAGGAGATTGATATCAAGCCCAGAATTATTATTGACCGAATGTTGTACAAATTTGTTTTGTTCAGCATTGGCGGCAGCGAAGCTATAATTCTGTTTATCAAATGGGTAGAGCGGAGCATGGCATTTTTCCCCTAAAAACGAGAAAAGACGTGACCAATCTAGGTTGGCACCAGCACAATAAAGTTGCATGAGTGCTGTTTGCTGAACTATTTCTGGAGGGTTTTGACGAAGTGCACTAGCAACCCAGGTTTCATGTGGCAAGCTGATACGTCGTCCGATTCCTGTCAGTTGCGCATCAGCACCAAATTCTACGAATAATGTTGCACCTTGTTGGCGGGCAAACTCAATTGCTTGGTGGTAACGTACTGTTTGACGCATGTGGTGACGCCAGTAGTCTGGTGAACTTAGTAGCTCGGTAGTTGCAATATCTGCCGTCATGGTAGAAATTAACGGGATTTCGCCCTGTACAGGCTGTAGCTGGTTGCGATACAGGGAAAAACGTTGAGAAAATTCTTCTAGAATTGGTTCAAGCATGACTGAATGTGCTGCACAGGCAACATTAAGCCGTTGGAAACGAATCTGCTGCTGTTCCAGACGTTGGGCCAGTATATCAATCTTTGCTTCTGTTCCAGCCCAAATCAAATGTTGTGGGCTATTGTAAACCGCCAAATCTAATGCCAGTGAATGTGTAAGAGGAAGAATATCTTCTTCATTGGCAAAAATTGCCAGCATTGCGCCTCCTCGGGCACATTTTTGCATCAATTTGGCCCGCATAGCGACCAACGGCATTACTTGCTCAGGTGTGAAAATTCCTGCAACAACAGCAGCAGCAAATTCGCCAACGGAGTGCCCTAATACGTAATCCGGCTTTAAGCCAAGAGCTTTCCAATGTGCTGCCAGTGCAATCTGATGAGCTACGATTGCCGGTTGTGCATATTCAGTGGTGGCTAATGCGGTATCATATTCTCCGAACATTACTGCTTTTAATGGTAGAGCCAATTCAGATGAGCTGGCAGCACAACAACGGTCTAACATAGAAGAGAAAGCAGAGGAGCTGGTATACATTGCTTTTCCCATCCCAGACCATTGACAACCCTGACCGCTGAATTGCCACAGTTGCTTATTTTCACTTTTGACTTGTCTACTTAAAATATCCGGTGTAGGACTCTGTTTTGCAAAGGCAGATAAACTCTTAGCATTTTTTGCTGTGTTTTGTGGTGTTAGTGTCAACGCTAAACGCCAGGGAAATGAAAGATCACGTCCCTGTAAGGCAGTCCAGGCCAGATTAGTATGATTTCCTGAGCCAAGTGCAGTTGCGTAACGTTGTGCCAATTGACGTAGTGAAGACTCAGAAGCTGCGGACAATAACAAAGGTATGCTTTGTACGTGGGCTTGCGAATTATTGACATGGTGATGTTGTAACTCTTTTGGCAATGACTGCACCACAATATGGCAGTTGGTACCACCAATACCAAATGAAGAAACGCCCGCAGTACGTAATTCTTGCGTCCAACTTTGCCCTTGTCTTGCTAACCTGAGTGGGCTTTCCTCCAATCGCAATGCAGGATTAGGTTGTTGTACATTGATAGTTGGAGGAATATGGCCATGCCAGACTGATAGCACTGTTTTAATCAAACTGGCAATACCCGCTGCAGTATCGAGATGGCCTATGTTGCTTTTCACTGAGCCAAGGTAACAAGGTGGGACAGCCACACTACGCTCAGAGAATATGCTGCGTAACGCATCAACTTCTATTGGGTCGCCAAGTGGTGTACCTGTGCCATGTGCTTCGATCATTCCGATGTCATCAATGCTGATATCTGCTAGTTGTAGTGCTTCGGTAATCACTCTGCGTTGACCATTAACAGAAGGGGCAGTAAAACCAACTTTCTCATTGCCGTCGTTATTAATGGCACTGCCACGTAGTACCGCCATGATAGGATCGCCATCGCGTAGAGCATCATTCAGGCGTTTTAGCGTAACAACACCAACTCCATTACCACCGTAAGTGCCGTTTGCTTGACTATCAAAGGGACGACAATGTCCATCAGGTGAGAAGATCATTCCTGATTGATATAAGTAACCGCTTTCTTGTGGGAAAGAAACAGCTACACCACCGGCCAGCGCCATATCACATTCACCGGAGCGAAGGCTTTCGCAAGCCATATGCACTGCAACCAGTGAACTTGAACAGGCTGTTTGTATTGTGAGTGCGGGACCTTTCAGGTTTAATTTATAGGCGGTACGCGTCGCAAGATAATCTTTATCGTTGCTCATTAGCGCCTGTAACCCTTTTACTTTGCCAATATCGGTCATAGTGAATTGTGACCATGAAGGCCAAGTACTAACACGACTGCTGGCAAAAACGCCTGTGTTCAGGCGCACATTGCGTGGTGAGTAGCCAGCATGTTCAAGGGCATGCCAGGCTGTTTGCAGAAACAAGCGTTGTTGAGGGTCAAGTATTTCAGCTTCCTGACGCGAATAGCCAAACAGTGTCGCATCAAATTGTTCTGCACCCTCTAGTATTGCTGCCCGATTAACAAAGTTTTCACTATCAATGACTTCAGGTAGTATACCGGCATCCAATAATGTTTGTCGGGAGAGTGTGGTTGTACACTCAATTCCTTGTTGCAGGTTATGCCAGAAAATATCGCTATCTGCTGCCTGTGGAAAACGACAGGCAAGGCCAATCACTGCGATGGGATCACAATTACCGTAGTGAGGCGTTAAATTGGTCATTATGCAACTCCTTTATGACGTTTTTCCCGTTGTTGTAGACGCTTTTGTTGTTGATGTTGACGAAGGGTAATCGATGACTGATTTCCTTTTTGGATATCTTTTCGGCAACGTAAACTAAGCGCTTCTGGTGTTGGATAAGCAAATAAATCAGTAACAGCAAGATGGTGAAAACCTGCCTGTTGCAATTTACTGTGTAATTGAATTAGCTGTAGCGAATTAGCCCCGGCATCAAAAAAGTTCTGCTGAACATTGATGGCGTTATTGGTTACAGATAAAAACAGATGCTGAATTTCACTGCATATCTGAGGATTACATTCTTTCGAGTCTGATGAAGCAGTAATATAGGAAGAGTTACTTTCAGTTTTATTATCAGCAACCATCAGGTATTGTTGGCGAGGTATCAGTTGTTCTAACGGTGAATACCAGCTTTCTGTTTGTGCTGCGAGGGTGTGTAATAGCCCCATGTAGCTATCAAACATAGTTTGTAAATGATGGGGTTCAAATAACGCTTCGACTGCATCCCAATTTAGGCAAAGCTCACCGTCAGATTCGTAAACCTGATGATCCAGCCAGATTTGTGGTGTTTGTGAAATCCCCCAAACCGGTTTCATCCATGATGAACGTGAAAGGAATTGTCCTGCATGGGTGCCTAACGCACTGGTGAAAACAATGGGCATGGTGGCTACATCAGTGCCATAATTTTGTGCAAGTTCCCGCATCACTCTGATCGCGGAAATATGACGGTGATCCAGATCTTGCCATAACTGTTGTTGTAACCGCCGTGCACTTGATAACCAATTTTCTTCCGGATGCCAGGCAAGAAGTGATAGTGAAGTAAAATCACCCAAAATATGATTAATATCCTCATGCCAGTGTGGGCGATCGAATAGAGTAAGATTGAGCGTTAATTCAGCTTTGGTGCTGTATGAAGAAAGAGTGGCTGCATAAGCTGAAATCAAGAGTGCAGAAGGTGTTATCTGATGTTGAGCTGCATATTGTTTTAACTGATTCCATTCATATGCAGGTAAACGATCGCTATAGCGTACAAAATGCGGAAATTGCACCGTTTCTGGGGCAAGACGTAATGGTAATTGTGGTGCTAGTGGTAATGTTTTTACTCGTTCCTGCCAATATTGCAACGAATTCTGATGCTCTGATATTTTTTGCTGACGTAACACACAATCTCGGAATGTGATGTTTAGTGGTGGTAATTTGTGTTGTTCATTGAGGTATAGCTGTTCTAATTCAGCTAGCAATATCTGCATGCTTAAGCCATCTAATAACAGATTATCCAGACTGACAAATAATCGAGAAACCGAACTGTCATCTTGTGCAAGCTGGAAATCGAACACAGGCCAATGCCCGGCATCTAATATCTGATGTGACAAACGTTCGCGTAATGTATCCGCCTCAGTAATATCCGTGAATTGGTGCTGTTTAACTGAGAAGAGAGGGGGATTTTTCAATATTTGCTGCTGTCCGTTGATAACCACGGTTCTAAGCACTGGATGGCGTTGAATCAGACGATTTAGGATTCGGTTCAGGCGTTGAACATCCAGCTGTTCTATCTGGTATTCGATAAAGAAATGTGCACCAACACCACTCAGACTAAATCCAGGGTGACGTCCAACCAAATAAGCCTGCTGAACTTCGGTCAGTGGGAAAGGCTGATATTTATCTTCATCCTGCTCTTTAGGTATCGAATATTTATTTGATGAAATATCAGGTGGGGGGACCACTATAGTAGAAAGGGTTGCGGTAAATGCCGCTAATTGTGGATTACGGAAAAGATGGCTCAGTTCACCTTTTAATCCTTGTGGTGCTAGCTCACCAATCAGACGTGTAGCCAAAAGACTATCACCGCCAAGTTGGAAAAAGTCGCTGTTATGATCTAGCTGTTCAGTATTTAACAAACGTTGCCAAATGGCAGCAACAGTTTGCTCCTCCGCATTCAATAGAATCATATTATTTTGGTGCGGTTCAGTTTCAATTTTTGTGGACAGTAAGTCTTGTGCCAGAGCCTTGCGGTCGATTTTACCGTTAGGTGTGAGGGGCAGATGAGGAATAACATGCAAACGTTGTGGGATCATATATCCCGGTAAATACTGTGCTAATGCAGATTTGATTTTTTCCCGATCAGGAATAGTGATGCTATCATTTGTCTGCATTAACAACATATTAAGATTACCAAGGGTAACTGGAGTTTCTGTCTGTAATGGCATAAGAGATAACCATTCTGATGCGGAACGTAGCTGTATACCATAAGGTGAAAGTAATTCACTGGTAATCAAAGAGATAGGAGAGGCATGGTGCAACTCTATTGCTAGTATTAACGCTCCGGGCTGCGCTAAAGGCATTAACTCCTTGATACAATTTGCAGGGTGTTCTTCTCGGTGTAATACATTATTCAGCAGGATAATATCTGCCTGATGCTTTAGAGACTCAGGAGTTTGCTCAGGCCAGCGTTTCACTGATACGTGCGTGTGGGCGGTTAACCGGGTATTCATTTGGTTAATGAATGCCTGAGAGCGTTCAAAACCGATATAGAACAGATGTTGAGCGGTAATCTGTTCAGCCAGCCATTGGGCACAAAGACCACTACGTGCATCGAATTCCATTACGGTGACTGGGCGTTGTAATCGTTGGGAAAGAGCAACGATTACTTGTTTTAATCCCACTAACAATTGTTGATTTTCGGGCAAGACAAAAAGTTGTTGTTCTGGTGCGAATTGTGGATCATCAAGCAATGTGATTGCGGTTTGTTGCCCGGTTAGAATACTACGTAGAGTAGAATGCCAGCGCTTGGGAATACATTCAGCTTTAACTTTATTACTGAATGTCGAGGATGGTAATCTGGCCTTATATACGTGATGCGCTGATTCAATCAATAGATTGTACTGGCAAAGATACGCCAGCATACGGGCAAACCAATCATGATACTCTGATTGAAGTTGGTAATCTTTCAGACAATCAGCGAGCGATTGGGGTGAAGTAAATGTAATGCCGTAACGGGATAAATGCTCTAGGAAAAATGTTGCAATCTGAGCCCCCTCATTGCCATCAGTTTTATCTGTTTCATTAATTGGCTGCATTAAAGGGAACAGATCACGATAGGTTGTCGGTAACTGTGGAGCACGATTTATATGTTGGCATAAGGTATCACCTTCTAATTCAAGGAACGCCACCAGACATTTTTCTTTTTCACCACTGGTTAATGCAACACCTTTATGAATACCGGTTACTTGATTGAGAGCTGCTTCAACTTCACCTAGCTCAATGCGATATCCGCCAATTTTGACTTGACTATCGCGGCGTCCCATAAATTCCAGCCAACCTTCAGGATGATAACATCCGAGATCACCTGTTCTATACCAACGTTCTCCTTGGTCGATAATGAATTGAGTTGTCGTGCGTTTTTCATCATTAAAATAACCTAAAGCAACACCGGTTCCACCAATCCAAAGTTCACCGACAACCCAGTCAGGACAATCTCGGCCATCTTCACCCACGACACGGTAACGTTGGTTAGATAGAGGATAGCCATAAGGAATCGAACGCCACTGTACATCAACGTCTTTGACTATATATTCATTTGACCAGATAGCGGCTTCTGTTGCGCCTCCCATGGCACTCAGTACGCCAGCAGAATTGAATGCACGGTAACGTTCAGGTAGTGACAAGCCAATCCAATCGCCGGATAGCATCACGGTGCGAAGCGTTTTTGGTGTATCGACTTCCATTCCTTCACAATAGGTTAGTAACATATCGAACAATGCTGGTACACTGTTCCACAAAGTAATATTGTGTTTCTTGATCAATATTTCCCAAGTTGATGGGTCCCGTCGTTGTACTTCATTAATGAGTACCAGTGCTCCCCCGACACTGAGAATGCCAAAGATATCGTAAACAGAAAGGTCGAAATGCAGAGCGGAGAGTGCTAACAGTCGATCCCGACTTTGAATTTGATGACGGCGGTTAATGTCTAGACAGGTATTCAGGGCACTTTGATGACTAATGACAACACCTTTCGGTATGCCGGTAGAACCGGAAGTATAGATAATATAGGCCGGATCAGTTATGTCACGTTTAGCCATGTGAGTTAAAGGTAATAATAGATCATCTTGGTACCAGGAAATACAACATATATTTTTTGGCCAATCCGCATGTTGTTTTTTAGAATCAATGACAACAACAGTTATGTCGGCACTTTCGCAGATAGCACGACATCGGTTTAATGGTTGATCCACCGGAATTGGAACGTAAATACCTCCAACATAAAGGATGGCTAATACAGCAACGATTTGTCCGATGCCTTTTTCCATGCTAACGGCAACTCTATCTCCCGGCATAACTAACATTTCTTGCAACACAGAGGCCAACTGGCGGGCTGCCAGACTGAGTTTGGCATAACTCATTTTTTGATTGTTATTTATTAACGCGATAGCATTAGGAGTCCGTTCTGCTTGTGCAAACACTTCCTCATGCAATAAGGCATCGGGTAGTGATTCAATAGTATTATTAATTTTATGTCGCAGGCGGTATTGCGACTCCGGCATCAAATCCGGGAGTTTCTCGCTCCATTGAGTGGCGTTTTCTGTCAGGTTTTCAATAAGCAGCTGATAGACAGAAAATAAAGTATCCATTAATCCATCAGGGAAGAGTTCATCATTACTGTCCCACTGAATATTCAGTGTATTGTTATGTTCAAAAGCAACGAAATCTAACCATACTTGAGGTGTCTGTGAGATCCCCCAACTTGGTTTTCCTAGAACACCGCTGGTATTCTCACCATATAAAGGTCGGCCTAAATTGCTGGTGAACACAATTGGCGCACCATGTGGGTGGTTGCCGAGTTTTTTAAGCTCCCGCAGCACTTCTACACCAGACCAATGACGATATTCATACGCTTCAGCAAATGTTGCTTGTGCATTCTGTGCTAGTTGGCAGAACGGTAAATTATCACTAGGAATGTCCAGCAATAGAATATTAGTAAAGTCTGCCAGGATGCTATCGACCGCAGGATGCAGAGGAACTCTGTCGAATAGCGTTAGATTGAATAATAAGCGTGTGGTGCTATCTTGTGTTGTCTTATCCTGCGTTGTGGTGTCTTGTCTCGTACTATTCCAGCGACACAATAAAGCAGCAAATGCGGTTGCCAATGCCATAGTTGGTGTCACCCCATTTTGCTGCGCGAGGTATTTAAAATGTTCCCAATGCTCAGTCGCTAAACAGAAGTGTCTGCGTTGGATCTGGACATTTTTTATTAGGGCAGGATCTTTGGCCAGAGGGAGCTGGGGCGCAAGTGGTAAGGTATTTAATCGGCTGCGCCAGAATGACTTGGCTTTTTGTCGGTCTTGATTAAATTGAGACTGATATTGCGTTAGATAACTGCAAAAATCATAGTCAGAGGGTATAGCTGGTAAGTTACGTCTGGCAATTAATGCAGCCAGTTCAGTAAAGAACAGGCTAAAACTGGCTGCATCCATGATTAGTAAATCAATATTAGCATGCAGACGATGCTGATTATTACCAAACAGGCTCAGTTGAATATCGAAAGTTTCTCCTTTTTCAACTTGTAATACCCGATGACTTAGTTGTTCACGTATGTCAGTCAGCGCTTGTTGTTGCTCATTGTCTGTCTGGTTACGCAGATCATGAATTGTTAATTTTTGCCAATAAGCATTAGCCATACCTTGCTGGCTACCATCTGGCAAAAACTGTACACGCAACATTGGATGCCGTTGAATCAGAGCATGAATAGCAGCCTCCAAAGGTTCAGGTTCCAGTCCAATACCATCAAATTCGTGATATAAATGGCAACCAACTCCCCCCAAAGTTTGTTCTGGTGAGCGTCCAACAAAATAAGCATGTTGTACTGCCGTTAATGGGAATGGTTGAGCTTCTACAATTTTTGGCAGTGGCTGTGTATCTTTAGATGCAATTTGAGATGGTGGTGCATGGCGTTGCAGAAGCTGGCTCCAGGCATGCAGTGTTGGATCTTGATAAAGTTCTCGTAAAGTGACGCGATATCCTTGACGTCTGAGTTGGTTTAGCAATGCCATTATTTGCATTGAATCCAGTCCATTGCGAATTAAATCATCGTAATCGCCCACCAAAATATTCTTTTGGCTAAACAGGCCAGAAATAAGCTGGCGTAGTGAATCTGGAGAGGGAAAGTCCATGTGCATGAAGAAATCCTATAAAAAAGGCAGTTATCCAATCAATTAGTAAACGCAGTTACAACTTATTGAAATTAATGTTTTTAGGTAGATGCCTCGAATAAATACTTGGGTTGTAAATGCCAGTTCTCTTCTGAACCAAGATGATTTTTCCAGAGTGATTGATAAAGTGGGCAACGTTGCAGTAATTCATCATGGGTTCCACTATCACAAAGGGTTCCATGATCCATTACCAATATCTGGTCAGCACGGATTATTGTGCTTAATCGATGAGCGATAACAAAGACAGTTTTATTCTCAGTAAGAGAATAAAATGCTTGTTGTATCAGTCGTTCATTTTCAGGATCTAATGAAGCGGTTGCTTCATCCAAAAATAAAACCGGAGACTGTTTTAAGATGGCTCGGGCAATGGCAAGACGCTGACGTTCACCACCGGATAATGTACCGCCATCTACACCTAAAAGAGTGTCGTACCCTTGTGGTAGAGCTATAATTGTGTCGTGAATATTGGCAAGACGGGCAGCTTGTTCTAATTCTAACTGAGTGGCATTTGGATCCCCCAAACGGAGATTATTTGCGATGGTATCCTTAAATAGTGCGGTTTCCTGAAATACCATTGTGACAGTGTCATACAGTGCCTTAGTTTGGTAATGATGGATAGGATTTCCACCCAGACGAATTTCACCTTTGTCTAGCTGATAGAAGGAGAGTAATAAATAAGCCAGAGTAGATTTACCGCTGCCACTAGGTCCCACAATGGCGGTCATACTGCCTTGTGATGCCTGAAATGAGATATTTTGGATAGCGGGTTGGTTAGTACCCGGATAACTAAACGAAATATTGTTAACTTCAATATCGTACTGGGCAGGAGCAGCTAATGGCCCAGAAACTTGTGTTGCAATCGCTTCAATCTCAGCAATATGTGTTTCGCCCACTTTTGTTAATGCGGTGATATTGAGTAGAGGAATAATCCCACGTAATGGGGTTATTGTGGCAAACAGTATCAGGATTGTGATGAGCATTTCTGAAAGTGCGAGTGTTTCTGGTACATGGAAGCGCAAAGCGCTAGCCAGTATTCCCACAACCACACTAGTATCAATAACGATGTAGAACAAACTCAATAGAGGTATGCTTTTGAATATTCCTTGGCGGAATATGCTACGTAATTGTTCAATTTTCTGGTCAAAACGTTGTTCTACTGTTGTAGTTGTTGCCGCCGCACGGATGAACGCTATGCCTTGTGCATATTCTACAATCGCTTCAGATGCGTCAGCCATCATAGTGGCTCTTTGATGTAGGATTTCATGGAGTTTTTGACGGATTGGGATCAGGATGAATAATCCAGCTATCAATACTAACAATGTACTGCCCGCTATAACCCAATCGAACCAAAATAAAGCCAGATACATGAATGTCAGCATCACAATCTGACAGATGATTTGTGGGGTAGTATAGGCTGACTGATTTTCCTGCCATTGCACATCTTCGGATAATGTCAGTGCTATTTTTCCGGCACTTAAACTCCGAATTGTTGCGACCGACATACTCACAATCCGTTGTAGCAAAGAGCGACGGATTTCGATACCCAACTCATAAGCTGCAATGGTAAGTTTACGCAATGCGCGGGACATAATCGTGAACCGAAATAATAATAAAACAACCAGTAATACCAGAGTAATAAGTGGCAGAGTATCAGAGCCACTTGCTTTTTGATGATAATCCTCCAGATGTGTAATAGCCCAAGCTGCGACGGCAAGTTGAGCAAGAATCGCAATGGTATCAAGTTGCTTATATAACAGCCCAATGAACCAGACCCGTTTCAGTGTCGGGGATAGATGTTGTTGGAGACGATTAAATAACCCCATGGTGATTTACTCCTGTAGCGATATTATCTTCCTGCCAGGCAGCCCACTGCTTGGTATATGCCCCTTGTCGTGTGATTAATTCATCATGGGTACCTTGCTCAATGATTTGCCCTTTATCTAAAACGACTATTTGGTCAAGATGGCGAATGGTCGGTAGGCGATGAGCAATAACAATTACTGTCTTATTCTGATCTGTCTGGGTATGACATAGTGCATTGAGTGCCTGTTGCATCTCTTTTTCACACTCTGGGTCGGCATAGGCGGTCGCCTCATCCAAGACAAGGATTGGCGCATTTTTTAGGATAGCGGCCGCAACGGCGATACGCTGTTTTTCTCCCACAGACAAGTTGATACCGTTGTTTAATACTGTGTTGTAACCCTGCGGTAACTGTTTGATGAATTGGTGTGCTTGAGCTGCGATAGCTGCGGATTCAACCTCATCTTGCGAAGCATCAGGGCGAGCCAGACGTATGTTATTGGCGATTGTATCGTTGAATAAAAATACTTTTTGGAAAACAAAGGCGATGTTTTTGCGCAGAATCGATTCATGCATATTTCGAATATCAACACCACCGACAGTGATTTTTCCTTGTTGCGGATCCCAAAGACGAGCAATCAAACTAGCTACGGTGGATTTACCTGAACCACTGACACCGACCAGAGCCAGTGAGCTTCCGGCAGGAATGGAAAGGGAGATGTTATTTAAGGCATTATCCTGTCCATCCTGATAGGAAAAACTGATATTATGCAAAGTTACACTATTATCAACAGCTGTGTCACTCTGAGTACATGGAGCTAGTTCAGGTTGATTCATTAACCAGTGATAACGTGTGATTAATGCCTCTTGTTGTTGCACTCGAGTCATTACAGCAAACATGGAGGAAGCAATATTGCCGAACGCTATGGCAGCCAGAATAAAAAAGGTCAATTCAAATATTGAAATTTCATGTTGGTTAAATAACCAGACAGCTAAAGGGAGCACAAACAGTAAATTGGTACTGGATAGGACAAAAAAACGGCTGGATTTAACTTGAACTTTCTCAACCCAAATATCAATAATGCGTGTCAACGCAGTAAATGTCTCTTCGGCGCGCTGCAGTGCTATATTTTCACCTGAATGCTTGCGGCCTGAATAAGTTTTTACCACGGGGATTGCATTAATAACTTCACTCATTGTTGAAGCAATACGATTTTGAGCTGCGTAAAAGCACTGAGTTGTAGTTTGAACTTTCATCTGAATATAGATAAAGAGTAGGCATGCTCCCAAAGTTGGGGCGAATGCCGCCAATGCCAGCCGCCAGTCGATAGTCAACATGATACTTAACGCAATTAATGGGCCGAACAATGTTGCTGATATTTCTGGAATGATGTGAGCAATTCCATCTTCAAGCTGTTCGACGTCATCTAGCATTATCTTCTTGATTTCTGCGCTGTCTGTTTGCATGAAAAAACCAAGAGGAATGGATTTCAGCTTATTACTGATATTACGACGTACATCAGCTTGAACGTCGGCGGCAATTAAATGAGAAACAAAGGTCGAACCACTGAAAATCAGCATAGAAGCAACGGAAGAGCTTAATAATATAATGCCGTAACTCAGGAGCGTGTCAGGTTGCCCATCATAGATGGACTGCATAATCAGGCCGGCAATCGCAGCGGGTAAAATTTGCAAGCCAGCGGAAACAATAGCAAGCGTAATAGCCAGATAACTCATAGCACGGTATGGGCGCATCATATTCCACAATGTCTCAAGAACACCGGCATCAGCGGCATGTTGCTCAGAGGAATCATTATTGAGCATAGGTGTTTTCCTTTTGGAGATCACGGCACTTGCGTAATGTCCAGAACAGACCGACAAGAGTGAAGATTGATGCAAGAGCGAAAAGGGAAGAATAGCTCGCTTTAGTGACAATTAGTCCTCCAAGCATTGAACTGATGATCGCAATACTCATATCTGCTGATTGCATCAGGGCAAAATCTACACCAGATTGGTTGCTGGCTGCTAAAGACATCATCTGGGTATACAAGGCAACGAATTTAGTAGCGTTGATTAATGTGATGAGAACGTATACTGCGGAAAGCAGGAATACTGAGGTGCTGGGTTGTTGAACAAGCCAGTACATTCCGGCAAAGACCAAACATTCAAGTAGCATAAGACCCAATAATGTCTGAACAGCTCCAAACTTGCGTACAATAATTCCGCCGGACATGACCCCGAATAATCCAGCCAATGCGCCACCACTGGCTGCAATAATACCCAGTTGAGTTAAATCTACCCCGTGATCGATTAAAAATGGGGAAAACATACCGAGCGATAGGCGTGTACCGACCATACATAACAGAATTAAAATCAGTGCTTGTTTTACCGGTGAACGGCGTAATGCGATTCTGAGAGATGGGGATGTTGTTACGTTTGCTTCATTCGGCTCTCTTTTCTCAGGTGTTTTCCGGATGAAGAAAATAGGCAGTGACATTAAGAGGATCACTATAGCTAATACGCTTGCGCCAATATGCCAGCCATATAGTGAGGTCAGATATAAAAACAGGCCGCTGCCGATCATTGTTCCAAGATAACCTCCCCCAATCTGCATGACATTGCTCCAGGGGCGATATTGTGTGGGTAATCGGTCAATAGCCTGACCATCTGTAGTGGTATCTACGATAGTCAGACAAAATGTTATCAAAAATAATGCCAATATAATTAGAGGCATATGTTCGGCAGGTTCTGCCAATGACATTAAGCAAAAAAGTAGGAAAATTAAAAAGGTACCGCAGAGCATGATGCGGCGGGAGTGATTATCCCCCGAACCTGATTTGCGATAACGTTCTACGATTGGTGCCCAAAGGAATTTAAATGCCCAAGGTAACATCAGTAGGTAAAGTAATCCTATCTTATCCTGTGTTACACCGTAGCTGCGTAGAAATGCCGGCATACTCTGCAACGCTACCATACTGATGGTACTTTGAATGGTGTAAACACCAGCTAAAGTCAGAAGTAATAGAGAGATTTGGCGGGAGCTTCTCTTGTTAGTCATAGCGTAATGCTCATATCTAGGCCAACATTTAATCCCTTACCAAGCATATTAAGTTCGTTATTTCCGAGCTTAAAAGCAGAAACCCGATATTTTTTATTGCCCAAGTTTTCGCCATAAAGTTTGATGTTGATACCATGAGCCATTTCTAGACTGAGTGAAGCGTCATAGAGTGTATATGCACTTTGTCTAAGGGTATTAGCTTCATTAAAGTAGCTTTTTGAGTAATGACGGACACCGGCATTTAAATAGAGATTACCTGGTAAGAATGTTTGATTAATTAGATAGTCAATACTGGCATTCATCATGACATCTGGAGCATAAGGTAGACGCTTGCCGTTGTAACTTATTGCGTCAATTGTGGTATCGGTAGCATGAGTAAAACTAGATTTACCAATACTACTTCCAAGAGATAATCTGAGTCCTCTTATCGGTTTGATCTGGCTATTCAGTTCAATGCCTTTACTTTCTGCTTTTCCGACATTGCGAATAGATTGCATGCCTGGAAAGCCGACATAAATCTGCTTGTTTTTTGAATGGATATAATACATTGCACCATTTAAGATTACGGCATCATCAAAGAATACGGTATTCCAGCCAAACTCATAATTGTTTGAATTTTCGGTATGGTAAGGTTTTTTGTCCTCAACAGTGGAAACAATGTGATTGAACCCTCCTGGTTTATAGCCTTTAGTGGTAGAAATATAGAAACGGGTATCTGGCGTAAATTGCCAGCCCAAAGCTACTTTAGGCGTAAATTCATTGTTGGAAGCTTGATTATCAAAAGCATCGATTTTCATCATGCCAGAACGACCAGCATAAGTTATCTGTGATTTTTCATGAGATAAGCGTCCACCAAGGGTCAGATCCCACTGAGAAGCAAACGGTAATTTAGCCTCACCAAACAGCGCCAGTGATTTTATGTTAATGGTATTAAGTGAATCACTGTAGTAACCAGGATAAGCACCAACCAGATGTCTATTATTTTCATCGGATAACCAACCGCCTAAGACGCTGGTTATTCCATTTGTATAGTTGGAATTTAAGCGTAATTCCTGAATTGTGGCCTGATATTTTTCTTTCCATTTACCCCCGATGAAATTACGGAAGATATCGCGATCCTGATAAGAAGTAATACTGGTTAATGTACTGTTGCTGAAATCATATTCAGCCTTCAGTGCGTAACTATTGACTTGCCTTTTAAAATCGGGAATTGGGCCGTTGTATTCTTTCCGATGAAATTGTTCGTTACTTAAATAAAGTTCTTCATGTGAATGGAGAGTTTCATGAGCAAAGCTAAACTCAGCACTAAAAGGTGAATTATTCGGTGTATATGCTAATTGTCCTTTACCTAACCAGGTGGTGCTGGAGTCGATATTTTTATGATTTGGTATATTGACTTGCCCAGACTCTTTTACCCAGCGCAGGCTGGTACTTCCATAAAGAGTATCTTCAATGATAGGCATTGACCCGCTGAAGGAACTACCTTGTTTCAATCTGGAATAATTACCGGATAGGTTAAGCCAAGGGCCTTCTTTTGGGGAGCGGGTAATAATATTGATAATCCCTGCCTGAGCATTCCCGCCGTATAAAGATCCTTGAGGACCACGTAATAATTCTACGCGTTCTACATTGATTAATTCTTGTGTCAGGAACTGATGATCCTGTGGGACACCATCAACATAAATTCTGACAGAAGGTGAGTAATAGTCAGGAGAGCTGATACCTCGGATAGTGGTAGCTGAATAGGTTCGATTACCACGAGAGCGAATTTGTAAACCAGAGAATGCACGTTCAAGATCTTGCACTTGAGTAATCCCAGCCTGCTCAAGTTCTTCGCCTGATTTAACTAAAATACTACCATTAACTTTATTTAACGCTTCTTCTTGTTTATTCGCAGTCACGAGCAAAATATCTTTTTTTTCTTCAGGAGCATGTTCAGCCCAGGTTATAGGTGAAATTAGGCAGCATAAAATAGATGCGTTAGCATATTTTTTTTTCATATTGATTACTTGTTATGCCTTCTCAAATTTTGTTTTTACAAAAAACAAGCGAGGTAGAACGGAAAAAATGAATAGAGAAGGCTAACGCTAATAGAGAAATCGGGCTAACGGGATACGGACAAAAATAACGTAATACGTACTATTGATAATGATTATCATTAATGATAGATTGTGTGATATTTACATCATATATGTATATAAAATAAAAAATAACGAATTTAACACACACAATATGCTGTTTTTATTGTGAAAATAGCTTTTGAAATGGAATCTAATGCTAGTTTTACAGAGGAACTGATGAAAACGATTTATAGTGAGAAACTAGATGTTTTCACTGCCAGTCATTGCAACTATAAGCTCTTAAAAGAGGCAGAGAATAATATAAATCCGCCATTCCTCACGGAGGAATTATCTGATGGCATTCATATAAACCGTATTTGTTTTGAATTGGATAAAGACTTCACTGAGTATTGTGAAGGACCACCAACAGTATCAATTGCCTTTGTTCTAAGTGGAAAAGGGAAGATGGCAATAGAGAATGGCGATGATTTAGATGTTACTCCAGGGACAATGATTTTTTTCTATTCTCCGAAGATAACGCGCGGAATGAATTTTTTTGGTTGCGGAACATGGCATATTCTTGATATCCGTTTTTCTCTGAAAGAAATTGAAGCTCAGGAACTACCCTCTTTTAGTCAATTAACTGCAGGTTTTGAAAAAAACGCCAGTTATCGTGATGTTTTGATGATGTCCAGTCCTATCTATCCTCCATTTATGCAAATGGTCAATCAGATAGAAGAGTGTCAGTTAGTTGGCAGTATCCGAAAGGTTTATTTAAAAGCGAAAGCACTAGAAATTATCGCGTGTGTGACAGCTCAAATTTATGATTGTCAATATAACTCGATTAACAGTTTACAGCGTCGTGCTGTTTACAATGCAATAAAAATCATTAATAGCGACTATCATTCACCTTGGACAATAAAATCATTATCAAGAGCAGTTGGTTTAAACGAACGGAAATTAAAAGAAGGGTTTCGTGCTGTTGCTTTTAGTACGTTCCATCAATATTTGGAAAATGTTCGTATGACCACAGCTGAAGATTTATTGAAAAAGGGGATGGGAGTCATTGAAGTTGCTACCGCAGTGGGTTATTCCAGTCCCAGCCATTTTTCTAAACGTTTCCGGCAACACTATTTGATCAATCCCAAAGCATGGCAGGCAAAATATGCTGCGAATCATACAGTAAGAACAGAATACATTGTATAGGAAGCAATAGAGGCTTTGCTTATGACGATCTTCTATTAATCAGTATGTATCCATGAGTAAAAAATAAGCCCAAAGATAAAACTACCTCTGGGCTTATTTAATTATATCAGATGGTTATTGAAATTATTTCAATTCCAGTTCGTTCATGGCAGCAATGCTGAACCCGCCATCAACATGCAGAATTTCACCGGTAATACCACCAGACAGGTTAGAACACAGGAATGCAGCCGCATTACCTACGTCTTCTGTAGTGACGGTACGGCGGATAGGGGTGACTGATTCACAGTGTGCCAGCATCTTACGGAAATCTTTGATACCGGATGCTGCCAGAGTACGGATTGGGCCTGCGGAAATACCATTAACACGAACACCTTCAGCACCCATAGCATTTGCCATGTAACGTACGTTTGCTTCCAGAGACGCTTTTGCTAACCCCATCACGTTGTAGTTAGGGATTGCGCGCTCTGCACCTAAATAGCTTAAAGTAAGCAGAGCGGAGTCAGGATTCAGCATACTACGACATGCTTTTGCCATCGCGACGAAGCTGTATGCGCTGATATCATGTGCAATTTTGAAACCTTCACGGCTGACAGCATTAACGTAATCGCCATCAAGTTGTTCGGCAGGGGCATAACCGATAGAGTGAACAAAACCATCGAATTTCGGCCATACTTTACCCAGTTCAACGAACAATGTGTCGATACTTTCATCTTGAGCCACGTCGCATGGCAGAACGATGTTTGAATTCAGAGATGCCGCGAATTCTTCGACACGAGGTTTCAATTTGTCATTCTGGTAGGTAAAAGCCAGTTCTGCACCTTGTTCGTGCATTGCTTTCGCAATTCCATAAGCAATAGACAGTTTGCTGGCGACGCCAGTGATTAGAATGCGCTTGCCGGTCATGAAACCCATAGCAGTTCCTTATTGTTCTTGATGTTCAAAATACCAGAATTAATAGTGTAGTGTATTAAGAATATAACCTACATAATTCGGGTATTCGTTGTTAGTAAACGGAGGAGATTCTACCACGACGGAGAAAAATGTGGTGAGTTTCCACTACTGTTCCGATCAGTAAAAAATCTGTACTATAAAAATCAAGTGATATCCTGCCGCCAGGCTTCGGTAGACAGAGGTTCACCAAAATGGCTGGATATCAGTTTGCGGGTGATATCGTGTAACGGAGAAGCCAGTACTTCAGCTGTATTACCGCGTTCTACAACTTCCCCCTGATGCATAACCAACACCTGATCACTGATGTGTTTCACCATACCAAGATGTTGAGTAACATAAATATAAGCAATACCATGTTTCTCCTGTAATTCCAGCATCAGATTAATAATCTGGGAACGCATCGACATATCAAGAGAAGCGAGTGCTTCATCAGCAACAATAACCTGAGGCTGTAATATCAGTGCCCGTGCCAGCGCTACCCGCTGTTTCTGGCCTGATGCCAGCATATGTGGGTAATAGTTGGCATGATCTGGCAGGAGACCAACCTGACGTAATGTCTGATTGATGCGTTTTTCCCGTTCAGAAGGTGGCAACTCTGTATTCAGAATCAAGGGCATATCCAGAATCTGCCCAATACGTTGGCGGGGATTTAATGATGTGCTCGGATCCTGAAAAATCATGCGAATGAGCTGGCTGCGATAACTATAATCGCCATAAACCAGCTTGTGATGATTAATTAATATTTCACCTGATGTTGGTTCTATTACACCTGACAGCATTCTGGCTAGTGTGGATTTACCAGAACCGTTTGCACCAATAATTGCCAGTGTTTTTCGTGCTTGCAAGGTGAAGCTGACTGGCTTCACTGCATCAAGATGGTGGCGTCGGAACAAACCAGTACGGTAACGGAAAGTTTTTGTCAGGTTTTTAACTTCCAGTAATGTTTCGACCATTTATTGTTCCTCCATGTTCAGGGGGAAGTGGCAGGCGAAAGTATGGCTTTTGCTACCCCGTAACCGTGGTGCTTCAATACAGGTTTTCTGAGCATAAGGGCAACGAGGCCCGAGACGGCATCCGATAGGTAAATGCTCCAGCGATGGGATGACACCCAGCAGTGTATTGAGGCGGCTTTTATGGGGCAGAGAACTGCCGAAATCAGGAATAGACCGAATCAGTGCCTGTGTATAAGGGTGGTGAGGAGTGACCAGCAGTTCATCCGGTGTAGCGCTTTCCACGGTTTGACCGCAATATAACACGTTGATACGTTTCACTAATTTACTCATCATTTGCAGGTCATGGCTAATCAGCAAAATTGTCATATTGTTGTTCTGGTTAAGGCTCGATAGTAGGCGGAATATCTGGGCCTGCGTTGTTGGCTCCATTGCATTGGTCGGTTCATCAGCGATAAGCAGTCTTGGCTGATTGGCAAGCGCAATGGCAATCATCACTTTTTGGCACTCTCCATCAGTTAACTCATAAGGATAAGAGTGCATGATATCGTGATGATCCTTAATACCTACCCGGTGGAGTAGTTCAATGGCTCGACGTTTTCGCCAGTTAAAACGTTGCCACCAGCGGCCTTTAAACGTCCAGCCGGGAATCGACTGAATGAGTTGTTTACCAATACTTTCTGATGGGTCGAGACACAGCTGAGGTTCCTGAAATATCATTGAAATATTGTGACCAATGACTTTACGGCGCTGTCTTGGCGTCAGGCGTAATAAATCAATATCATTGAACCGGAAGCGGTCTGCGGTAACGGTAATATTATCTTTTGCAACCCCACAAATTGCCTTGGCGATAAGGCTTTTACCAGAACCGGATTCACCAGCCAGCCCGAGGATTTCACCTTCTGTTAATGAAATACTTAATCGGTCAACGGCTTTGACGGGGCCTTCTGACGTCATGAATTCAATGGTGAGGTTACGGATATCGAGTAAAGGCATTATTCGACTCCTGCATTAATGGCGCGGTGCAGGCCATCGCCCAGTAAATTAACCAGCAGAACGCTCAGCATAATGGTTGCCCCCGGTAACATCACAGTCCAGGGGGCCGTGTAAATAAGTTCCAGCGATCCGCCGAGCATAGCGCCCCATTCAGGTGAGGGCAATTGTGCGCCAAGATTGAGAAAACCCAGAGCCGCGATATCAAGGATGGCAATCGAGAAAGTACGGGTTAACTCGTTCACCATCACAGCAGTAATATTCGGAAAAATAGCATAACGTAAAATATGATAATTTGAAGCGCCATCCAGACGGGCAGAGATAATATATTCTTTATCCAGCTCATCATGTACAGCGGTATAGGCTGCCCGCACAATTCTTGGCAGTAATGCCAGACCGATGGCGAACATTGCATGTTGCAGGCTGGCCCCCATAAAAGCAACGACAATAATGGCTAATAACAGTGACGGTATGGAAAGCAGGGTGTCAAGAATGTGATTCAGGATCGCAGATTTCAGCCCATGTGTAATACCGGCAAGGCTGCCGATAACTAACCCGACAATTGCCGATGCACTAGTCACAATCAGCGCAGCCCCAAACGTGGAGGAAGTACCAATCAGTAACCGACTGAAAATATCCCGCCCCAGATCATCTGTTCCAAGAAAAAAGGCAACATTACCGTAGTGTGACCACGAAGGGGGCAGTAGCTGGTCAATAAATTGTTGGTCAAGCTGATAGGGTGCAAGATGGCTACCAAAAAGACTTAACACAATTAAAATCAGTACGCCGTAAAAACCCGTCATTGCCAGTGCGTCGGCATAGAAAAAACGCCAAATAACTCTCAGGGGTGATGGCGCTTTCTTTTCACGGTAAAAATTATCTAATGGCATACCATTCCTTATGCTTTAAAGGATTAGCCATCGCGCCGATAATATTAGTCAGCACGTTGACTGAAATAACTAAAGTACCTACTACCATGACACCTGCGGAAATTGCGGAGTAATCCTGCTGGCGGATGGCACTGATAAGCCATTGTCCCAGTCCCGGCCAGTTAAACACCTGTTCTGTCACCATAGCTAAGGTAAGCATGGTTGAGAACTGTAGCCCCAGTTTTGGGATAATCGGGGGCAGAGCGTTATGCAATAAGTGGCGACGTATAATGGTTAATTTTGATAGACCGCGAGTGGCTGCTGATCTTATGTAATTTGATGCTGAAATCTCTTCTGCACTATTACGCATTAAACGAATAACATCGGTCATTGGTGCGACAGACAAGGTGATGACAGGCAATATCATGTGCAGTATTACACTCATGATCATCTCATTGCGATAGGGGCTTTTTGACAACCATGCATCAATCAGCGCAGAGCCTGTAACAGGCTCCATTCGGTACAGTAAGTCAATCCGTCCTGACACCGGTAACCAACCCAGATGAAGTGAAAACAAGAGCGTAAGTAGCAGGGCTAGCCAGAATACCGGAATGGAAAAACCAAACAGCGCGAGTGTGCTGATGATTTTATCTGCTTTCTTGTTACGCCATACGCCGGCAACAATCCCTAATGGAATACCAATTAATAATGCCAGAGTGAATGAGAGCAGACAAAGTTCAAGCGTTGCCGGAAATACATCATAGAGTTGGTCAACAATTCTTTCGCCATTGATGCTGGAAATGCCAAAGTCCCATTGCAGTAAGCCATGAAAATAGAACAGGTAAGCATCAAGCAGCGATGCGCCGCTTAAAGGGCCATGAGGCGTAAAATACATCAGGCTGAAACTGATCAGGGAGAGAAAAAACAGTGTCACAATCAGCAATAGCAAACGGCGCAATATATAGATAATCATTTGCTTCCTTTTTTATTTTCAGCGGATGTATTTTCGGTAGATGTTTTTTCAGAGGAAGTAGATTGTTCCTGTTCCCGATGAACACCGGCGAATGAGCTATTTCCAAAAGGACTCAAAACCAATCCTTTAATGTTATAACGAAATATCTGTGATCGCATTGGGTAAGCCAGTGGCAATACAGGTAATTGCTGAGCAAGAATTTGTTGCGCAATATGATAACTTTTAATACGCGCCGCTAGTTGTTGATCTAACAACGCTTGATGGATTGCATTATCAAAAGTCGGGTCACACCAGCGGCTCAGATTTGTCTGAGAGGCGATAGCTGCACAGCTAAACAGCGGCCGGAAAAAACTATCGGGATCGTTACTGTCAGTAGACCAGCCAGCTAAAGTCATATCATGAGATTTATCCATGAGCTGGCTTTCCTGAAAACGGCCTTCAAGGGGGCGGATAGTCATTTTAATACCCACATGCGCTAAATCTGCCTGAATCAACTCTGCCATTTTCAACGGGCTTGGGTTATAGGGTTTCGACGTGGTGGGAACCCATAGTGTCAGTTCCAGACCATCTAACCCCAGTTTATTCAGTATCTGGCGGGATTTTTCAGGATTGTATTCGGTAATTTCGGCCCTGTTATCATAAGCCCATGATGCTCTTGGTAAAATCGAGGCGGCAGTTTCAGCCGTACCATAATAGATAGCCCGCATCAGTCTTTGATTATTAATGGCATAAGCAATGGCCTGACGAACTTCCAGTTTATCCAACGGTGGTTTACTGGTATTGAAAGCAAGATAGGCAATATTCATTCCTGAACGCAGGGTCAGTCGCAGGTTGGGGTCATTGTGGAGTATGTCCCATTGGTTGGCTGTAGGATAGGCTAATACGTCACACTCACCGGTGAGCAGTTTGGAGATTCTACCAGTACCACCAGCTCCGATATCTACAACAACTTGTTCCATCAGCGGCTTGCCTTTCCAGTAGTTATCATGTCGGATAAGACGGACAAATTGCCCCATTTGATAATCTTCCAGCATGAATGGCCCGGTTCCTACCGGATTCCAGTCAATTTGTTCCTCTTTGTTTATGCTATGCAGTTTTTGTCCGTATTCTTCAGACAGTATAGGCGAATAATGCGTTGCCAGATGCCAGAGAAAGGAGGCATCTGGGGAGTTCAGGCGGAATTCGACAGTATACTTATCGATCTTTCGGATATCCTGAACGGAATCACCAAATTGTAAACTATCAAAATAGGGATAATGCCCACCATTAACATAGTGATAGGCATGTTTTTTATCGAATAACCGGCGAAAGCTGAAAATAACATCATCGGCGTTCATGGTGCGGGTCGGAGTAAACCACGGCGTTGATTGGAACGCGACATTATGGCGCAAATAAAAGCGATATGTTGCTCCGTTATCCCGGACTTCCCAACGGGAAGCCAATTCAGGAATTAGCCGATAGGTCAGGGGATCCACTCCCAGCAGACGGTCATAAATCTGAGAGGCCAGAGTATCCACGGTCAGACCGCTGATAGCCATCTGTGGGTTAAACGTATTCAGATTGCCGTTGACGCAATAAATAAAGCCATGCTGCCGTATAGTTGCCGGAGAGTAGGATAGGCTTTCCGACGACTGTCTGTCAGCAACTTTGGCTGTAGCTTTAGTCGTTTCTGGAATCGCTTTCTCAATAGCCAGAGCGGGAGTTGAAAGCAATAATATGATCCAGTAAATCAAATAGCGCATATAAAACATCAATTATGGGAAAAGTCTGGCTATTGTAACTTAATTAGCCCTTTCTGCTCAAAAACAACAGCCAGATCACGTTGGTGAGAAAAATTCTCAATAAAATGCTTTACAAACATAATTGATAAGCATTATCATTCTCATCGTGCTGTTGAGGTATGTTTTTTATGACCCCAGTCTGAGATCTCAATATGCATGACATTGCTCACATTGCTTCCAGTATTTTTATTAGCCAGCTCGGGTGCTGGCTATTTTTTTATCTGTCATTCCCTTGCCACCGCAAGTCCGCCCTAAAACCACTGGGTATATCATTTATTGAATTTTTTAATCTGTCACACTGATACTGTGTTTTTTTATTAATCCGCGTAATTGATGGTATGTCAGGCTGAGTTTTGCCGCCGCTTTTTTCTGATTGAATTGGCTTTCTGCTATTGCCTGTATAATTAATTGCTTTTCACAATCATTTTGCCATTGCCTTAAATCGAGGGGTAAATCAGGTAGATATTGATCATCAACCGTCTGTTTGAGGGATGAATTATTGGCTGATTTCTGTGTATGAGATTCTGATGATACGGCAAAGGGATTAATAATGATGGTGTCTAAGGCATTTTGATTATCCCCATGGCGGTAGATAGAGCGCTCTATGACATTTTTCAGCTCACGGACATTACCGGGCCAAGAGTAAGCAAGTAACTGCCGTTTCGCTTTTTCAGTCAATCCGGGGAAGAAAGGAAGGTTCAGCTCCTGACACATCTGAACGGCAAAGTGTTGAGCCAGTACCATAATATCCTGCTGTCTCTGGCGTAGAGGGGGGATCTGAACAACATCAAATGCCAGCCTGTCGAGCAGGTCTGCCCGGAATTTTCCGTTGGCGGCCATTGCCGGTAAATCTTCATTGGTCGCACAAATCAGCCGAACATCGATTTGCAAAGACTGGTTACCGCCTACGCGTTCAAGATATCCATATTCAATAACTCTTAAAAGCTTTTCCTGTACCTGCATTGGCGCGGTGGCCAGCTCATCAAGAAACAGGGTTCCGCCATCTGCCCGCTCAAAACGCCCCTGATGTTTTGAACGCGCTCCGGTAAATGCACCGGCTTCATGGCCGAAGAGTTCTGAATCAAGCAAATTTTCGTTGAGGGCAGCGCAGTTCAGGGAAATGAAAGGGCCTTGCCATCGGGGAGAAAGATAATGCAAACGGTGAGCAATCAATTCCTTACCTGTTCCTCGTTCCCCTAACACTAAAACAGGTTTATTTAATTTTGCCAGTGCAGAAACCTGTTCCAGAACCTCAATAAAATTGTTTGCTTCCCCTAATAGGTTATCAGTGAACTGATTCATGATTTCTCCACTCACAGATCGTATTTTTCGCCAATTATTGGTTGATTTAACTACATTAAGATATTGTAAGAAAAAAGCAAATAAAAATTAATTTATATATTTCAATGTGATAATAAGAAATAAAAAGTTGGCATGTATCTTGTATTTAATTGAATGCCTTACCTTGTATCTTATACATTATTTAACAGTACACAGGCATAACATACATACATTCTAATGAAAGAGGTTTATGACTATGGGTATTTTTTCTCGTTTTGCTGATATCGTTAACGCTAATATTTCATCTCTGCTGGATAAAGCAGAAGATCCGCAGAAAATGATCCGCTTGATGATTCAGGAGATGGAAGATACGCTGGTGGAAATACGCTCAACATCTGCGCGTACGCTGGCTGAGAAAAAACAGCTTCTGCGCCGTATCAGCACCGGAGAGAGTCAGGTTGAAGGCTGGCAGGAAAAAGCTGAACTGGCATTGAGCAAAGATAAAGAAGATCTTGCTCGGGCAGCTCTGATTGAAAAACAGAAAGTCAGCCAGTTAGTTGAAACACTGAAAAATGAACTGTCAATTCTGGATGAAACCCTTGATCGTATTAAAGGGGAAGTGACTGAGCTGGAAAACAAACTGATAGAAGCGCGTGCACGACAGCAGTCTCTGACTCTGCGTCATCAGGCTGCGGCTTCTTCCCGTGAAGTTCGTCGTCAGTTGGACAGCGGTAAAATCGATGAGGCGATGGCTCGCTTTGAACAGTTTGAGCGCCGGATTGACCATATGGAAGCAGAAGCGGAATCAGTTGGTCTGGGGAAAAAGAAATCTCTGGAACAGCAGTTTGCAGAACTGAAAGCAGATGATGAAATTAGTGCGCAACTTGCTGCTCTCAAAGCTAAAATGAGTGCTAAAGATCCACAATGATAGATAAGGTTATTCGTATACCCGTTCACAACTAAGGAAAGGTAATGGCTTATATATTTCTGGGGATCCCGCTGATCCTGTTTGTCCTCTTCGTGTTACCTGTCTGGTTATGGCTGCACTACAGCAACCAGAACAGAGGGAAACTGGAGAGCAATGAAATTCAACGTTTGGAGCAGTTGTCAGAAAACGCCCGGCGTATGCAGGAACGTATCAAAACGCTGGAAGATATTCTTGATGCAGAGCATCCAAACTGGAGGCAGTCATAATGAGCAGTTCTTACCGGGGGAAACTTTATCGTTTACCGGAACAGGGCGTGATCAAAGGTGTTTGTGCCGGGTTAGCGAACTATTTTGATGTCCCTGTTGCCCTTATCCGTACCATTACCATACTGTCGATATTCTTTGGGTTATCTGCCATAACGTTAGTTGCCTATATTATCTTGTCCTTTGTGATGGATCCCGCGCCAGTGGGATATCAGCGAGAGGAAACAAGAGCACCATCAACCCGGAAAATACTGGATGAAGTTGATTACCAATTGAGAGCAGGGGAAGAACGCCTGCGTCAAATGGAACGCTATATTACTTCTGACACCTATAATGTACGCAGTCGTTTTCGCCAGCTCTAAGCCAGAACAGATTTCAATAAGAACGGCGGAATACCACAGAAACTGCTAGCCCCTTGCCCGATCGGGTGAGGGGAGAGTGGTCTGAAACTACAACATACATATTATTATAGTGTCCGACTCAGGAGAAATATGAAACGGTTGCAAAATGAGCTGACGTCACTTGTTAATCGTGGAATAGATCGTCATTTACGGCTGGCAGTAACAGGATTAAGCCGTAGCGGGAAAACAGCATTTATTACTTCTCTGGTCAATCAGTTGCTGAATGTTCATACTGGTGCCAGATTACCCCTGTTTTCTACTGTACGTGACGGTCGTTTATTAGGGGTGAAACGTGTACCACAGCGGGATTTGGGTGTTCCCCGTTTTGCCTATGATGAAAATATTGCTGCGCTGCACAATACCCCGCCATATTGGCCGATACCGACCAGAGGCGTGAGCGAAATCCGCCTTGCGCTGCGTTATCGTTCAGAAGATTCTTTGCTCCGCTATCTCAAAGATACCTCAACACTTTATCTGGAAATTGTCGATTATCCCGGAGAATGGTTACTGGATTTACCTATGCTGGAACAGGGTTATCTGGCATGGTCACGGCAAATGAATGGCTTACTGAAAGGCAACAGAGCTGAATGGGCGAAGCCGTGGCTGGAATTGTGTAAACAGTGTGATCCACTGGCACCTGCGGATGAGAATCTGCTGAGCAGAATTGCACAGGCCTACACCGATTATTTACATCAATGTAAAACAGAAGGTTTGCATTTCATTCAGCCGGGGCGTTTTATTTTGCCGGGAGATTTGACGGGAGCGCCCGCCCTGCAATTTTTTCCGTGGCCGGATATTGACGGAATTGGAGAACCTCAATTACTGAAAGCGGATAAACAAACTAATATCGGTATGTTACGTGAACGTTTTAATTATTATTGTGATCACATCGTAAAGGGCTTTTATAAAGAGCATTTTCTGCGTTTTGATCGGCAAATCGTTCTGGTTGATTGCCTACAACCTTTAAACAGCGGCCCACATGCTTTTAATGATATGCGTCTGGCACTGACTCAACTGATGCAGAGTTTTCATTATGGTAAGCGGACGTTATTTCGCCGTTTATTTTCCCCTTGCATTGATAAATTGATGTTTGCGGCGAGTAAGGCAGATCATGTTACAGCAGATCAGCATGTTAATCTTGTCTCGTTGCTTCAACAGCTTGTACAGGAAGCGTGGCAGAATGCGGCATTTGAAGGGATCAGTATGGATTGTGTTGGTCTGGCGTCTGTTCAGGCAACTGAAAGTGGCATTGTGATGCACGAGGGAGAACAGATCCCGGCTATCAAAGGCAATCGTCTGTCAGATGACAAATTACTGACATTCTTTCCGGGTGAGGTGCCACAGCGTTTGCCCAGTAATGATTTCTGGCAGAAGCAGGGCTTTAATTTTGAATCATTCCGGCCACGGCAGGTCAGCATTGATGCACCATTACCTCATATCCGTATGGACAGCGCGATGGAGTTTTTATTGGGAGACAAACTGACATGACGGACTCTTTAAAAACAGAGGATAAAGGTTCTGCTCCTTTAAAACCAAGAGTGGATTTTGATGACATGTTATCAGCACCTTCAGAACCTTCCTTGAAATCCCAACAAGAATTTAATGAGCGGGAAAGCGAATTCTGTCCGGTTCTGCCAGAATTAAATACGGAAGAGCAGGAGAGTGAGTTTGAAGGGGCAGTGAATGCAGCCCTGAAACCTAAACGCGGCCCGTGGCGGAAAATATTTTCGGGCGCTTTACTCTTATTGGGTTTCAGTGTTATTGCTCAATTCATTCAATGGGTATATCAGTCATGGCAGAATCAGGACTGGATTGCACTGGGTGTAGCCGCCGCAGGCAGTATGATTGTTTTTGCCGGAATAGGTGCTGTTATCGGTGAATGGCGTCGTCTTTATCGTTTGCGTCAGCGGACAGAAGAGCGTGATATCGCAAAAACATTATTGCAGAGTCATGGTATTGGCAAAGGACGGCAGTTTTGTGAAAAATTGGCTGATCAGGCAGGTATAGGCCAACAGCATCCGGCGTTACAGCGTTGGCAGAGTACCATGCATGAAACACAAAATGATCGGGAAATGGTCATTTTATACAGCAAACTGGTTCAACCTGTACTGGATGAACAGGCCAAAAAAGAGATCCGCCGTTCAGCGGCAGAATCTGCGCTGATGATCGCAGTCAGTCCACTTGCCGTGGTCGATATGGCTTTTATTGCATGGAGAAATATTCGTCTTATTAATCGGATTGCGGCAATATATGGAATTGAGTTGGGTTATTTCAGCCGGATCCGTTTATTTCGGCTGGTCTTGTTGAATATTGCTTTTGCTGGGGCATCAGAGTTGGTCAGGGAAGTGGGCATGGACTGGCTATCACAGGATATTGCCGCTCGGCTTTCCGCCCGTGCTGCACAAGGCATTGGCGCTGGGTTGCTGACTGCCCGGTTGGGAATTAAGGCGATGGAACTGTGCCGCCCTTTACCCTGGATTGATGGCGACAAACCTAAATTGGGTGATTTCCGGTATCAGTTAATTAGCCAGCTAAAAAGTACACTGGCGACTAAGCCGAAAACGAGAAATGAAGCCAAAAAATCAGGTTTATAATTCAGGATGATACTGTCATTTAAGTTTGACACTCTGTCTTAGTGTCAACTTTAACTGACAGGGGGCTTCATCTATCGCACAGTAACGAGTAATATTTCAGGCGGTTATGAACATTGCGTAAATAAGGTCGGAATAAATGCGATTGGAAGTTACTTGTCAGGATCGAATCGGACTGACTCGCGAGTTACTTGATTTATTGGTTTTAAGAAATATTGACCTGAAAGGAATTGAGATTTCTCCTGCTCGTCGTATTTACCTTAATTTTACTCAAATTGATTTCAATACCTTCCGCTTGTTAATGGCGGAAATCCGCCGTATTAATGGCGTGATGGATGTCAGGACGGTGGCATTTATGCCATCAGAAAAAGAACATCGGGCGATGCGGGCATTACTGGAGTCTGTGCCGGATCCGATTTTGTCCGTTGATATGAAAGGAAATATTGATTTAGCGAATCTGGCATCACAGTCATTATTTGGTATCAGTAAAGAAAAAATCAGCCAGAAAAATATCAGCCAGCTTATCAGTAATTATAATTTCCTTCGCTGGCTGGAAAGTGATCATCCTGAACCTCATTCAGTCTCTTTAACCATCAAAGATAAAATCTATACGATGGATGTGATCCCTATGCCGCTGACTGATGAAAATCAGGACATCAAATGTGTCGGGGCGGTTATTATGCTGCGTGTCTCCACACATGCAGAACCTGCCCAGAAAAAACGTATCGTCAATGATGATCAGGCTTTTGAGAATATTGTTGCTGTCAGCCCGAAGATGGTTCATGTCGTTGAGCAAGCTCGTAAAATGGCCATGCTGGATGTGCCGTTATTGCTTATTGGTGATACGGGAACAGGGAAAGATGAATTTGCCAAAGCCTGCCATTTACGCAGTTCAAGAGGAGAACAGCCTTTTCTTGGCTTAAATTGCGCCTCTATGCCGGATGACGTAGTAGAAAGTGAACTGTTTGGCTATGCGGCAGGTGCCTATCCTAACGCAACGGAAAGTAAAAAAGGCTTTTTTGAGCAAGCAAACGGCGGTACGGTTCTGCTGGATGAAATTGGCGAAATGTCACCCCAGATGCAGATTAAATTATTGCGTTTCCTTAACGATGGAACATTTCGTCGGGTGGGGGAAGATAATGAGGTGAAAGTGGACGTCAGGATCATCTGCGCCACTCAGAAGAACTTGGTTGAGTTGGTACGGAAAGGGGAATTCAGGGAAGATCTCTACTATCGGCTTAATGTCTTGACCATCACATTACCGCCTTTACGGGAACGTCAGGCAGATATTATGCCGCTGACGGATTATTTTGCGACCCGCTTTGCCGAAGAACAGGGCGTAGAAAAACCAAAATTTGCGCCTGATCTGGAACAATTCCTATGCAGCTATTACTGGCCCGGAAACGTGCGACAGCTGCGCAATGCCATCTATCGGGCATTGACGCAGCTGGAAGATAACCAGTTAAGTTCACAGGATATTCAGTTACCACATTTAGAAGCAGAAACCTCATTTATCAGCGAGGATATTCTGGTTGGTTCTTTGGATGAAATTAGTAAACGTTTTGAACGCTCTGTCCTGACCCGCCTTTATCGTCACTATCCCAGTACTCGTAAGCTGGCAAAACGGCTTGGGGTTTCTCATACTGCAATTGCGAATAAATTGCGTGAATATGGGTTGAGTGGAAAGAAGCATGTTGCTGAATCAGAAGACGAATAATTTTTTGGCAATAAAATAGGCAGGTTTCGTGTGGCATAAATTTCCCCTTTTATTCTTGCTTTGAATCTTCTGAAGGTGGGCAGGTGGTAAGGATATTTGAGAGAGGTGAGGATAATTTCGGAGGGGAGCTGGGTTGGATGATAGGGGATTTTATCATCGGAATTAATTTAGAAATAGAGGATGGTCGTTCTGCTGTTTTTATTGCCAACATACAGTCTATGGCATGTAGAAATGATAAAGAATAACCAGTAAGGCACCGTTCCGTTAGAGGTTGATAATGATCTTCAATATTGCGTACTATGCTGACCGGTGGTGGTTTCCCGACAATCAAAGTATGCAATACTGCCCCTAGTGCATAAATGTCACTCCAGGGGCCCTGTTGCCCCTCTTCATTGGTCGTGTATTGTTCACAGGGTGTGAACCCCGGCCTGATCGTGATTTCTTCTTCATTAGATAAACGTTCCGCTATTTTCCGGGCAGACCCTAAATCAAGCAAAACAGGTAATCGATCATTCTGAAGTAAAATGTTATCCAGCGAAATATCACAGTGTAGATAGCCGGCTTGGTGGAGGGTGTTGATGGCATCAAGCAGAGGGGGCAAAATACGGCACAGCCAATTTTGTGTCACTACCTTTGCATACTTTGCCTGTAATACTTTCAGGGTGATGCCATGATAAAATGGAGTGGCGATATAAGCTGTGCTGTTCTGTTGCCAGAAGCGTATGAAGCGGGGTAGGCATGGATGGTTAAAACAAGTCATGATATGGGCTTCACGCATAAAACTGTGAAGCCCGATTCTGAATCTTTCCTGAAAATTCGGGTAGCGTAGTTTTAGTTTCAAATCATTACGGCGAACCGCAATCATGGATGGCAGATATTCTTTTATGGCAACTGAACACTGTTTGCTGTGATCCCAGGCGCGGTATACGATACCAAATCCTCCTTTGCCCACAACTTTTTCAATTTCAAACTCCTTGAAACAGTATCCAATAGGTAATGCCTGTAATAATGAATGTTTGGTATTAAGAGAGTTATTGTAAGAATTCTGCATAATAGATGGCCTCTTGAACCTCATGTTCTATTTTTTGTCGAATTTTCAAGTTGCCTCTTTATTGGCTGTGTTTATTTACTCCGAACATTAAGTCCCCTTGTTAAATTATGTTAGAACGTGACGTGGCTAGGATGAAATTATTTATCCTCTTGAGGAACTGTTTACAAACTAGATATGCCAAACTACACACGAGATCATGCTGAATCTATCTATCATTCGAAAACTGGAATTGTAGTTCTCCCTGTTCGAGCGACACCTGTAATTGGTTATATTCTTCACCATGGGCACAGGCAGATAGTAACCGCTGGCTGATTTGAGGCAATAGCGTATTGGTCAGAATAGCATCTACCGTACGACCGCCTGATTCAACTTCGGTACAACGACTGACAATATTTTCAATCATGGCTTCATCGAAAGTGGCAGTGATTCCGTGGTTTTCAAGCAATCGTTTCTGTATTCGTCCCAATTGCAAATAAACGATGCTGGTCATTACTTCATCATCTAATGGATAGTATGGAATGACTAATAAACGCCCCAGTAAAGCGGCTGGGAATGTGTTTAATAGTGGTTTGCGTAGTGCTGAACTGAGCTGTTCCGGCTCAGGTAATGTATTACTCTGTTGGTATTGCTGGTAGCACATTGAGTTGATTAAATCAGCACCGACATTAGAGGTCAGAATAATAATTGTATTACGGAAGTCAATATGACGCCCTTCACCATCTTCCATCCAGCCCTTGTCGAATACCTGAAAGAAAATTTCATGGACATCAGGATGCGCTTTTTCAATTTCATCCAGTAATACGACACTGTATGGACGACGACGAACGGCTTCGGTCAGGACACCCCCTTCGCCATATCCGACGTAGCCGGGAGGAGCACCTTTTAGGGTTGATACAGTATGTGCTTCCTGAAATTCACTCATATTGATAGTGATCAGGTTTTGCTCACCACCATACAGCGTTTCCGCCAGAGCAAGTGCGGTTTCCGTTTTACCGACACCAGAAGGGCCACATAGCATAAAGACGCCTACCGGTTTATTAGGATCGTCCAGTTTTGCCCGTGAAGTACGCACTCGGTTTGCGATGGTTTCTAACGCATGATACTGACCAATGACACGCTGGTTAAGGGTATCGGCTAATTGTAATACAGCCTCAATTTCATCTTTCATCATGCGGCTTAAAGGAATGCCGGTCCAGTCTGAGACAACAGCGGAAACAACATTACTGTCTACTGCGGCAAAGATAAGAGGCTCTTCACCCTGTAACATCTCCAGTTGTTGCAGCAGCTCAGCCAGCTCCGTATGAAGAGTGATTTTCTCATTATTGTTTTGTTCTTCCTCGTTTTGTTCTTCATGTAATTGAAGACGTAGCTGAATAATTTTGTTTGTCAGCAAAAGCTCCTGTTGCCAGCGCGCTTCTAGTTGCTCTTGTTGTTCTGCCAGCGTTGCCAATTGGTTGAGGATATTTTCTGTCCGTTGAGGATCGCCCAAGCCAACTTTAGATTCCCGTTCCACTATTTCCAGTTCAACATTCAATGAATCTATCTTATGGCGGCAGTTTTCCAGTTGTGGGGGTTCTGCATGTTGGCTGACTGCAACTCTGGCACAGGCCGTGTCCAGTAATGCGATGGCTTTGTCCGGTAACTGGCGGGCAGGAATATAGCGATGGGAGAGATGTACTGCTGCATCAACCGCTTCATCCAGTAAAAGAATACGATGGTGTTTTTCCAGCGTATTGACCAGGCTACGCAGCATGATCAGAGCCTTGGTTTCATCGGGTTCATGCACCTGAACAACCTGAAAACGGCGGGTCAGGGCCGGATCTTTCTCGATATATTTTTTATATTCTGACCAAGTCGTCGCGCCCAATGTCCGCAACTGACCCCGTGCTAATGCTGGTTTTAGTAAGTTAGCAGCATCGCCTGTACCCTGTTGCCCACCGGCGCCAATCAGAGTGTGAATTTCATCAATAAACAAAATGATGGGAGTCGGGCTGGATTGGACTTCTTCAATGACTTTCCGCAGACGGGATTCAAATTCGCCTTTAATACCCGCACCCGCTTGCAACATGCCGATATCCAGCAGCCAAAGCTGAACGTTCTTCAGAGGAGGAGGAACTTCGCCTGCCACAATTCTCAAAGCCAGACCTTCAATGACTGCAGTTTTACCAACACCCGCCTCACCGGTCAGTAACGGGTTGTTTTGTCGACGGCGCATCAGGATATCAATAATCTGGCGGATTTCTTCATCGCGTCCCGATACAGGGTCAATTTCACCATTACGGGCCCGGGCTGTTAGCTCCTGCCCATATTGTTGCAAAGCTGAACCTGTCCCAGTCTGTGGTATTGCACCCTGAGTTTCGGTTGATGAGGTTATGCTTTCCTGAGCCTCATCACTGCCATCAAATATATTGTTAAAATTATCGATCAGGATATCGGCATTGATATGATCAAACAGGGGAGAAATTGCTTTCAGTGCATTGCGGAGGTTAAAAGTTTTTAATATGCCTATCAGTAAATGTGAACTACGTATCTGAGCAACGCCAAATTTCAGCGAACCGTAAACCCAGGCCCGTTCTACGGCATTGTCAATATGTTCTGAGAGATCAGAAATAGCACTGGCACCACGGGGCAGGCGATCCAGCGCAGCAATAATATCTTTGGTCAATGCAGATTCGTTCAACCCTAAATGGTGAATAAGTTTCTGTAAGTCACTGTTTTGTTGTTGCATGATTTGGTGCAGCCAATGAACCAGTTCAACATAAGGGTTACCACGTAACTTACAGAAAGCAGTGGCACCCTCTAATGATGTGAACAGAGTCGGGTTGAGCTTACCAAAAAGTACGGAGCGGCTGATTTCTGACATAGAATGTAATCCGTAATGTTGTTGTTGATAATGTGTTGTATTTACGTGAGTACTAATGAGTGGTTAGATAACAATCAATTATTAGGTTACAAAAGGTAAGAAGAGGTATGCAAGTCGGGAGCGTACGAGAATCAAACTAGGGGTTGTAGATTAAATCATCACGATGGATTTTCTGTTCCATTTTCCCAAGCCAGCTGCTTAGCCCTAGTTTTACCGGTTCTGACAGATGGATACCCTGTATATCGGTACGATGAAGTACCAGTTGGATATCCCATGCATACTCAATTCCGAGATATTGACACACCCAGTCACGTAATTGTTGTGACTTGGGTTGGGTTGGCAGAAAATTTTCATACTCTGATATGGTCAGTGGGCCAAGTTTTATACGGAATTTATGCTGAACATCATATAATGCCGTTCCCAAAAAGGCTGACTGCCCCAAACGTGGCATATGACGCCCGGCTTGTAACCGGGCCTGATCCGGGATCTCAACATCCAGCCACTGGGGAATATTTTGTTTGATTTCCAATGGAATATTGAAGTAGGTGAAGAGAATTTTTTCCAGACCTTCGGCACTGTGCCCCTGACGGGATAAATGACCGGATAATAAATAGCGGGCATGTTCATGAATCGCATCTGCATTTTTCTGGGCCGGTAAACCGAGACCAACCAGGCAAGCGAGATAATGGCAGAAACGCTGATTATCCTGACGATCCAGCGAGACAGTAGCCTGAGCATTGGCCCAGGCCCGATAAAATAATTGGATTAACCTGTTGTGAAATAAATTAGTGAACGCCGTCAGGGTCGGATCCTGATAGTTATATTGGCGGGCATAGGTATATTCGGTAATGTGCGTGGGGAGGGGGCCGTTCGGCCCGAATAAACCAAAACTGTAAATCAGTAAATCATACTGTTTGGCGTTTTTCCGTTGTTTGGCTTCTGCGATAGTAGAAGGGGCGAAGACCAGAGAGGCTTTTTGCCCTAACCGCAGTAGGTCGTATCGCGGTAATGGGGATGACCCCAGCATATAATATTCCCCGGACTGCGCATCTATCCGCCGCAGAGTCTGGAACAGATCGAACTGCCACGGTGTCTGGGTGAGTTGTTGCCAGAAATCATCAGGCAGACGGCTGATGCTACGAATGGCAATGGCACCGGTTTCACTCATCGTCATTTCCCCCCCGTTATAACAGTTGTTTTTTCCCCATCCGGGCCGGCCAGTAACCGATTTTGCCGCGTTGTTGGCTATAGAGCGTCATTTCAGTGAAAGAATTCATGGTAACCAAATGAGAAAAGAGCCGTTCCAGCACACTGCCCAGTAACCACGGGCTGGTTCCGGCAAACTCCTGCTCATCGACCTCCAGCTCAATCCCGACCCCCCGGGCAAAAACAATCGGCCCGGGCTCCGGGACGCGGCGATGAATGGTCTTCATTGAGCAATGGCGAATACCGTTAATCTGACGGGCGGTGGCCGGTTCTGAAAGGTTGGCATACAGACTCAGTAACTGCCGCAAGGCCTGTGTCCCTTGCTCATCATCCTTATCCATGAAATTCAGGTAATTGAGCTGTAGCTGACTGATTAATTTCCAGGACGCTGAGCCCTGTGCCAGCGCTGGCCGGGGAATCGTCGGTCTTTTCAGGAGCACAATCTGGTTGATGGGAATGGAATCCAGCATGACAAAGCTGTCGAGATCTTGTTGTCGCAATATCGCCGGTAAATCCCGGTTGGTACACATGACATCGGCTGTCAGAAATTTGAGCTCATTCGGCCAGGGGGAGTGCTGTTCATCCACAATGGAAACAAAGGATTCCGTGCCGAGGTAGCTGGTTCGGGTGCCATAATGCAGGGAATGATCAGACAGAATCCGGGGGTCACGGCGAAGGGAAAAATAGGCACCATAATTCCCTTTATCATCACTGAAAGTCGACCAGAAAGGGCGGAATATCTGAGTTTCCCGGCGCTTGATATCGGCACCGTGCAGGCGTTGTACTGAAAAAATTTCGTAATCCAGCGGTCGGGTATTATCAACCACCAAATGGTACTCATTAGCCGACTCTTTTAACGTGACACGTTCAGTCAGTTTAGGAAACAAATTAATAACAGGGGTACTGTTCAGGGCTAAATAAGAGACATCAACCAGATGCTCTAAATCCTCATCAATCTTGTCCAGAAGCAGGATCAGTTCAAATTCATTTTCTTTTTGCGTCTCTTCCAGTAAAGATTGCATCCCGCTGAGGCTGAAAAACTGAAAACGGGCCGGAAAAGCAAAATACTCATGTAACTGGCGATAACCGCTGAAGGTGCGGGGATCATTGGGTAATAATGACTGGGCCTCCTCAAACCCTTCGTGATGCGGGGAGATACCCGGTAAGACCTGATACTGAGGCGTCTCACCGAGCGTCTGGCAGATCATGCCGACGCAATGCTCCATCAGCAGCTCCTGCAATTGCTGAGCCTGAATATCTGGCCCGGAAAGAAAGAAAACCAGTTTGTTGAGTTCCAGATCACTGAGGAAGAACTTGCCTTTGCAGGTGAGGTGAATACGCAATGCACTGACCGCCCCGCACTGATGAAGATTTAAAGACGCCAGCGGAATGTTGGCCGGGATTTTACCCAGTTCCACTTTTTGCAATTGCAGGGGTTGCAGGGTCACATCTTGTGCCGTGCTGTACTGCAGGGTGATCCCGTCTTTTTTCAGTGAATGGCAATGCATAATCGTCCCGCGCGGGACTAAAAATCCGTGGCTGATATCCCCTTTACTGGTATCGGGCTGGAGTTCGGCAATAGACATTGACGGTGTGGGCGCCAGATAATTGGGGCACAGCATCTCCAGTAACTGTTGGGAAAAGTTCGGAAACTCCGCATCCATTTTCAACTGGATACGGGAGGTCAGAAAAGCAAACCCCTCCATCAATCGCTCAACATAAGGGTCAGTGACATCAATGCCATGCATCCCCAACCGATTGGCGATTTTCGGATAACGCTCAGCAAATTCTTTGCCCATCTCACGTAAATAGATGAGTTCACGGTTGTAGTATTCAAGCAGTTTGCTATCCAAAATGGATCCTCCCGTTTTTTACCGGCTTACCCGGCTTCTTTAATCGTGAAATAGCCATTTTCTAAGTCAACATCACTGTGAAACACGAATTCAACTGGCCAGGGAACACACCATAAAAAGCCTCTGATTTCGATGGATAATCTGTTGTATAACGTCAGGGAGTCGGTATCCGAAACACAATTGACCTCAAGACCGTCCAAAATGATACGGGGTTCAAAGGTTTGTATTGCTTTAGTGATTTTATGCTGGATATCCTCCCATTCGATTTCAGACATGAGCTTACCGGCCAGAGGTGCCAGACCAAAGTTATAGACGGAGTGGCGGATTTCTGGGAAAGGGGAAAGATTCTGTGTGGCTTCGCTGTTGATACTATTGAGTAACCACTGTAAATCCCGCAGAAGACTCCGGCGTAATACGCTATGGGAGATCAGATGATTACTGTTGGCTTCTTTTTTCTTATCGGGTTCATTATCGGTGAGCCTGTCCAGCAGGGAAGGCTGCATTTTGTCTCTGGCAGTGATATGTTTGGTATTACCCGGATGGCGATAACTACTACGTATCAAAGACGTATTATGATTCATGGGAGACCTACTTATTATTAGCAATGATAATGATGATAGTTAGCCGTGATAATAGATAACTATGGGCAATAGGATTGATAGGCTGAAAGGTGTACTCCCGCTGTCTTTCAGGTTATGAGCTGAAATTCATAGGGTATTTATCTCTGAGGAACTGATGGTTTTAACTAGCCTGTGTTTTTATTTTTTTCTGAGAACTTTTATAGTTATTCACTTCGTTTTCATAGGCTAACAGGAAGTTTTTACCAAACAGGCCGGAATTGTGCTCAAATTCTTCGGCTGTTTTTTGATAATGCTTCGTCAGAAACTCCCACAATGAAGCTTTGTAGGTGGAAGATAAGGACAAGCGCGGCATCCCCCCTTCGTCCCGGGCTTTTTGTTCAAGAATTGTGGGATGGAAGAGTTGTAGAATATCGACCGTAATGGCTCGCATCCCGGCAATCATACCCAGTTGATGTGCCTGTAATTCAATTAAAATATCGCGGGTGGCCTGCTCAATAGACATAAATCCCGGCATATGATCACCAAACATCTGCACCAGTACCGATTGACCGGAAGGTAATAACTTAAAGGGATTATTAGTATCCGATAACATTTGGGTTATTTCGGCCTCCGCTTCCCGTTTCAGTAGGGTACGTGACGTATTGAGTGCAACAAGTCCCTGAGATAACTGGCTGATAAGCTGGCCTAACTGGTACATACGGTGTTCATCAAAATGTGGCTGGCGAAGGTTTTTGAGTCCCATGCCTTCCAATAGAGCGGCCAGTAATTTTCCTTCCAGTTTGACATCTTCTGTGACATGTTCATCGGCGCTATCGCTGACCGGGTCGATATTCAGCCGCTCATAAATAGGGTCATCATCACTGATATGTGGTGGTGTATTAAGTTGTTTAATCTGCTGATTAATATCAGTCTGATAATTTTTATCTGTCTCCTTATTGAATGGGGTAAAAAAGAAGAGATCTTTTCCCGCTGTTTCTTCTGCTTCTGTGTCGAACTGGTTTGTGACTAAATCTTGACTCAGTTCTTTGGATAGATCTTCTGTTGTGAAGAGCGGAGTTAAAGGAGAGGGGTGAGCTTCTGATTGTGTATGATGATCAGAGGCCGATTGTGTGACAGAAGTGGATTTAGGTTCGGCAATTTTAGGCTGCTCAGGCGATGTTAGTGGCGTTGCAGTGCCTAACATTAAATCCAGAGGATCTTCATTTTTAGGATGTTGTTTATGTTTAACAGGGTGGTCAGAGAATAATGCCAATGGATCGACTTCGCTTTCCTTATCACTGAGCTTAAGTTCATATTCTTTATCATTCTGAAATAAGGTTGTCGGCGTATTGTCATTAAGAATATCCTCCTGCCGGAAGAGGGGGTCTGAATTGAACATAGTCACCGGATCTTTCGCTCGTCGCTGGAGTGTTTCCAGATCAGCAGTTGTTTTGATTTTTGCTAATGGATCGATCGGATTCCGCTCATCGTTTTCTTGTTGACTGGAGGAAAAGAGTGGGTTACGGTCGTCCTCATCCGATGATGCCTGATGCTTGTCAGAGGAAGACGAACTATCAGGGTTCGTGAAAATTTGTTCAAGGCCATCCCAGACTTCGTTGGGGATACCTTGTTTATCCGATTCAGAGGATGCATTGGTTGCGGAAATGTCAGCTTGTAGTAATGCATTTTTGTAGGAATCAATGACCTGAATCTGATAACTACCAATATTCAGTACGTCACCATCGCGGATTTCAACCTGACGATTCGGCGCTACAGGTATTGTATTCAGCAAAAGCTCAGTGGCAGAACCCAGATTGGTGATCCGACACTTGCCATCTGTATTGATGGATACAATAGCCTGAACCCGGGCAATGCCCTGCTCGGCATCAGGCAAAACCCAATTGTTATCTTTACAGTGGCCGATAGTTCCTCCCGGAGGAGAAAAATCATAACTTAGTTGTGTGGGTTGGCTTGTACTGTTGTTTTTTACAATGGTGAATCGCATAAGCGTGGATCCTTATTGTTGATAAGGATAATGTGGATGAGGATAACCTCCTTGTTTCAAGGAGGTTATCAGTAAAATCCACGAGGTATTATTCCAGTTTATTAGCATAGGAATCCCAGGTGTAGGTAACTTCAGCACCTTTTTTACCTTGGAAATCTTGTGGGAAGTAGCTTTCTTTATGTTTTTGGAAAGCAAGTTGAACGTCACAATAGAAATTGCCATCTCCGTACACAAGTCTGGCGTCTGCAACCATAGCTTGTGTAAGGGTCAGTTCATACCAAGACTCTTGTGATCCGCCTTGCCGACGAACATGGAGTTTAACTTCCTTAATATGTTTTCCTGAAGTAACGTATTTACGCAAGGTTATGGATGATTTGTCAAACAGAAGACTTAAATGGAGATCGCTGACCTGAACGATGCCTCCACCCAAGCCAGTCCCTTGATTAGATTTATTGATTTCATTCATTAAATCTATTTTAAAGGAATGGACAGCAGTCCATTCCTTATGTTGTTCATCACCGGATTCGCCTTTAATATCAGTGAAGAAAATATATGCATCGGGCATAGGAAGACGAGTAGACATAATATTTGCCTTAATCTTAATTAAGTTTAAGAAGGAGTTGTATTTAACATTCGCATCCCATAGACATTGATTGGGATACATATAGAGGAGGGATTGCTACAGAAAGATCACTAAAGCAGTGATATTCTATTTTGTGTTAAAAAATAATTGATTAGTATCATGCTCCTTTTAGTGAGGGTAATTTTGAAACCAGACGCAGAGAAACCGTCAGGCCTTCTAATTGATAGTGCGGCCGCAGGAAAAATTTAGCCTGATAATATCCCGGGTTGCTCTCAATCTCTTCGACCTGAATTTCTGCCGCGGCCAGTGGTTTTTTGGCCTTAGTGAACGGTGATGAATTGACTGGGTCCCCATCGACATAATTTATGATCCACTCATTCAGCCAGCGTTCCATATCGCTGCGCTCCTGAAATGTCCCGATCTTGTCACGGACGATACATTTCAGATAATGAGCAAAGCGACAGCAAGCGAACAAATAGGGCAGACGAGCCGAAAGGTTGGCATTGGCTGTTGCATCAGGATCATAATATTCCGCCGGTTTTTGCAGTGACTGGGCACCAATAAAGGCAGCCATATCGGTGTTTTTGCGATGCAGGAGCGGAATAAAGCCATTCTTGGCTAATTCCGCCTCACGGCGGTCACTGATGGCAATTTCGGTGGGGCATTTCATGTCCACGCCGCCGTCATCAGAGGGGAATGTATAACAAGGCAGGTTTTCTACAATGCCGCCGGATTCGACGCCACGGATAGAGGTACACCAGCCATACAGCTTAAAGGAGCGGTTGATATTAACGGCCATCGCATAAGCTGCATTCGCCCAGGCATAATTTTCGTGGGTAGGCCCATCGGTATTCTCTTCAAAATTGAAGTTATCAACGGGATTGGTCTGCGCACCATACGGTAAACGGGACAGAAAACGCGGCAATGCTAATCCGATGTAACGAACGTCTTCTGATTCACGTAAACTCCGCCAGGGGGCATATTCGGTATTCTGGAAGATTTTTGTCAGGTCACGGGGATTAGCCAGCTCCTGCCAGGAACTCATCTGCATCACACTGGGTGCGGCTCCGGAAATAAACGGGCAGTGTGCTGAGGCGCTGATTTGTGCAATCTCGCGCAACAGTTCCACATCCGGTGCAGTGTGGTCAAAATAATAATCCCCCACCAGACAGCCGAAAGGTTCACCACCAAATTGACCATATTCCGCTTCATAGATTTTCTTAAACAGCGGGCTTTGATCCCAGCTGATACCCTTAAAGCGTTTTAAGGTGCTACGGAGCTCTTTTTTGGACAGACACATCACACGGATTTTCAGCATTTCATCCGTTTCCGTGTTGTTGATCAGATAATGCAGACCCCGCCATGCGCCTTCCAGTGTCTGGAACTCCTCATGGTGCAGGATATGGTTCATTTGCTGTGAGATTTTGGTATCAATTTCGGCAATCAGTGACTGGATGGTACGGTAGGTATCACCAGAGAGCGTCACGGTATTTTCCAGTGCCTGCTGCGCCAGTGTTTTGACCGCATTTTCAACGGCACTACGGGTCTGATCACTTTGCGGGCGGAATTCCTTACCGAGCAATACACTTAACTCATCAGCCGTGTATTCTTTCGGCGTCTGCTCATGTTGAGACAAGGTTTCTTGTTCGGTCGTGCTCATCAATTACTCCTTATTTTCAGCGTTTCCATCTGATTCTGGCGTGTTGTCTTCAGATGAAATGCTGTCTTCAGGTTTTGGCGCTTCCGCCAGTGATTTCAACAGGGCTGGGTTTTGCAGGATTTCGGCAATCAGTTGTTCTGCCCCCGTTTTGCCATCCATATAAGACAGCAGGTTTGCCAGTTGGGTACGTGCTTCCAACAGATTAGCCAAAGGCTCTACCTTTTTAGCAATAGCATCTGGCTGAAAATCCTCCATTCTTTCAAAAACCAGTTCAACATTCAGTTTGCCATCCCCTGTCAGGGTGTTATCAACCTGAAAGGCAGCCCGGGGTTTTATTGACTTCATGCGTTCGTCAAAGTTATCAACATCGATTTCCAGAAATTTCCGATCAGAAACCTCTGGCTGGGGTTCTGTGGATTTCCCGGCCAAATCAGCCATAACCCCCATGACAAACGGCAATTGAACCACTTTTTCTGAGCCATAAAGCTCGACATCGTATTCAATCTGGACACGGGGAGCGCGATTTCGAGCTATAAATTTTTGTCCGCTGGATTTCATGACAAATTCTCCAATACTGGCTAGATAGATTAAGGGGAGAGTGAATAATTCGTTGAGTCTCTGACGTGAGGCTATAAGCGGTTAATGGGTCTCATCTGTATCAGTATTTGTTCCGGAATTATCAGCATAGCCAAAAATGATGGCGAGCTGATGTAACCCTTCCGGTGCAAGGTTAGAAATTATGTCGATAAAATTACGATCAATGAGCTGTTGAATGCGGTCAATCATCATCGGAGCAGGGTGGCTCGGCTCATGTGTAATGAAATAAAGTTTCACTTTTTCCAACAGCATACGTACTTCTTCGCGATTGTGAGCTTCCACTTCATACCAGTCGAATGAGGATAAGTCAGCTGATGGTGCGGGAATTACCGTATTTTTTACTGAAGTGGATACCGGTTTATTTACTGATTCAGATGCCGGAGCGGTTTTATTGCTATCAGTAGTTGGTGCTTCTGCTGAGGAGGGTGTTTTTAACAGGCTGAATTCAATGACCGTATTCAGGTGTTTTAACAACAGCGAAAATTCAATTGCGTGGTGGTCGGGTAAATGCCGGCGAATCAGTTCGTTCAGGGTAGTGATGTGATCGCGAATACCCACGAGTATTGATATTTCCGGACTGCTCGATTGCTGTTTTAACTCCTTTAATAAACGTGTGCGTCCTCCTGTATAGCCACTAATTTCGGTTATTGACCCGTCGAGCAGTGAGTAAACATCACGGAATGATAGCTCCTGCAAAACGTTTTTCAGCAGAATGGAATTCTGGACTTTCAGGATGAGAGGAGAGCCGTCCTCAATATCGGCCAGTGTATTCAGACGGAATAAAGGATCGTAATCACCATCAAACTCCAGTTTTGGCCACACCTCATCCCAATAGCGTTCCAGCGTTTGTTTAATAAGATCCAGACCATCGGCATAGCCGGATAATCCCCGTGCTTCTACCCATGAATGCATCAGGGCGATGATAATACGCAGATCTTTCGTTCGGGTTAGTAGTAGATTTGTGGCCTGTTTTTCTACTTCCAGCCAATTAGGGGATTCCGCTGGGATGAGAAAATCACCAAACTGCTGCTCGGTTTTGCCAACGAGACTTTGTTCTAATAGCAGAAAATCATCATCGTATTCGAGATTCTCTCCGCAAGGGGACTCGCTGTTTATTGGCGCAAGTAACGCATCGATATTCGCACGGTTTTCATTGCTCATGGCGTTTATATGCTCTTCATATTCGGGCAGGAGAATGCAGGCAGTTTAAACGGACTGAAAATACTACTGGGTGTAAATGCCAGCACGACAGTATGACCTTGGATATTAAACGTGGCCTGTAGAGCTGAATCATCATGATGGGTAGAGCTGCTATGCGAGACTTGTTTTGCTTTATCCAGCAATCGGTTCAGTGCCCAGGGGCCGGAAGCGGACAAGGTCGCCGTTGTGCCATCAACTAAGTTCAGTTGAATACTGGCTTGATTAACCCCGGCAGTGCCAGGCCAGTTGATGAGCTGTGAGACCAGAGGACCGTGGCTGTACTGCAACTGCTGTCCTCCAACATTCAGAACCATACTCAATATTTGGTTACCCATACTGATCGGTTGAACCGTGACCGTGAATGACGGTGTAGGAGTACCGTTCGCAAAGAATGTATCACTGATGATCTTAGCCTGTTGGAAAGGCCGGAGTAATCTTGCTCCTCCGGGCAACGGTTTGCCATCCACACCGGGCATAAAGCGCCATTGAGGCTGGGATGTATCGACTTTTCCCACTAAGTTTTTTTTGTAAAAACTGTCCATCATGCCTTTTTCGGGGGCAAACATGCGAGCCATATCATCTGGTTTGATATCGACATGTGACGTAGGCATCAGCGGGTAACGATTAGTGATGGCTTGGTTACAAAACCCGCCGATTTCTGAGCTAAGCTGTTTACCGACGCTTCGCATATCACTGATTTGTGCATCACTGCTGGCACCGATGGCCAGTGAGGTGATCATATCTCTGAACGGCACAGGCAGGCGTTCTGATGCTGTTTGTAGCTGAGTGATAATATCATTGGGGGGATAAGCCGAACCGGAATTCACCGCATTTTGCACTGAAGTCAGGTATTGGTATAACTCACCGATTTTTTTCAATATATCATCGAAAGGTATTTGCGGGTTTTTTCCGTCCGGGTTTTTCGCCAAATCGATAATTTGCTCAAAATGAACCTCTAAAATATTTTCCGGCGAGGGCTGCCCGTTATTCTGTAATATCTGTTGTTGAGGAGCCAGACTGGATAATCTATTGGCTTTATTGACTAAATTACTGGTCCTGCTGCTTAAACTACCCAGTTTTGCAATATTCTTACCTTTATTCACCAGACTATTGAGCGGATCATGCAATGTCAGATTTTTACTGATATTGACCAGCAGAAGACGCAGAGGTGAAACCGAAGAAGAAAGTAAGCGTGCAGTGTTAGCCCGTTGCGTTAAGTCATCAATATGGTTTAAGCGAATATCACCCAGAAATTTATCCCATTGATAAATATAGTCATTAACATAAATTTGCCGGACAGATTGTTCAACCAGTTTAATCGGCTGTTTTTTGGCGTAAGAACCCAGCACCCAATTGTCTTGTGTATAGAAAGTGGCAATCAACGGTTCCATATCTTTGATGAGGTTTTGATAACCGGCTGGCGTAAACATTCCCGGAATGCCACTGGGTAATGGTCCATTATTGATAAGAGAAAAAGCCAGATCAGCCTGTGGACCGGCAAGGGTAACTAAATTAACCGGTGCTAAATCGGGGCTGTTCAGCAGCGTGTTTTGTAGTCTGGCGTAGATTCGTATTGCAAGAGGTGTACCGCTGATGAACGCCTGCCTGCTTTCAACCAGTGAGCTATCATAGACATAGGGTGATGTAACTGGCTGGTTATCTAATAGCTGGCCCAGGTGCCAGTTCAGTTGTTTGAATTGTATTTCGGGCGTATCTTGGGCTAATTGTGCCTCCAGATACTGCATAACCCAGTTCCGCAGGAACTTACCGTCATAATGGGCGGGTTGATATAACATCTGATATGCCTTTAATGTGGTATAGGTCTTATCGATATCATTATTACCGACCTGTTGTAGCTGATCGGTGATAAGTCTTGCTACATGCGGTAGTAGCAATGACTGTAGTGCTTTTGTATACAAGTCATGTCCCGCATTGTCGACCATTTCCCCCGTGTACAAGCCCATGCGATAAGATATCGGCGGGTCGTCCAGCGAAAAATGCTGGCTTTGGGCCAGATTGGCCAGCGTGTTCAACATCGGTAATAAGTTATAGATATTATTGGCTTCATTAGCATTATTCGTGTTTTGCTTCAGTTCATTACCCAATTTCATAATCGATGGCATTTTGGCCTGAATTTCAGCAAGATAATTTTCATTATTGTGATAACTGGTCAGAAATAAGCTCGTTACCGCGATCAGGATCGCGATCAGTGTCATGTAGCCTAACCAGTTAACCAGACGATTTTTGTATACCCACCAACGGTTATAACCGGCCAGTCCGGCTTCCTGAAAAATGCCCTCCAGTAAGTTTTTCAGAAAATACGGCTGGTGGGCCTGAGAAGGATGGCGCATTCCTTTATCTTCACCATTACCCCATGACATTGAAATACTGTTGTTATCCGTAGGTAACTGGACATTTTGGTTAAATTTTTCCATCACATCATCAAACGGAATTCCTTCCTGTTTACCGCTGGTGAAATAAAGTCCTCGGGGATAACTGGGGGCTTCAAAGCCGGATCGGGCGAAAATGATTTCAAGATACTGGGCAATATGTGGATGCAGGGCAGCAAATTCTTGGGGAAACAGATAACTTTCAGCAGACTGCCGTGGATTGGATTCATTCAGCAGAATATAGGGTAATTCAGCGTCCAGTCTTCGTTGTAATTGACGATATTGTTCGTCAAAGACGGCGTTGATGTTCCAATCCATTTTTTCGCTCTGTGGAAAGGTCAACCCCCAAATTTGTTCGCGTGATGCTTTATCAAGGTGCGCAAAATAGGCAGTGAAGCCTTTTAACAAGTCGGTTTTTGTAATTAAGAGGTAAACCGGAAACTGGATCTTAAATTTTTCATGTAATTCCGATAAGCGCCTGCGTAGCATATAGGCGTGTTTATCACGGTCTTCTGTCGATGGATTCAGCAGATCTTCCACACTGAGTGTCAGGATCACGCCATTAATAGGCTGGCGTGTGCGGTATTTTTTCAACAAATTGATAAAGGTTTTCCATTCCCTGAAATTGGGTTTTTTGGCCGTGTTATCCTGAATGGTATAACGTCCGGCAGTATCCAGCAGAACGGCATTAGTCGTAAACCACCAATTACAGCTACGACTATCCTGCATGCTGTACAGGGCAGCTCTGCCGAAATAATCTAATAGTGGAAAATTCAGGCCGGAATTCGCGACGGCGGTTGTCTTACCTGAACCCGGTGCCCCGATGACCAGATACCAGGGTAATTGGTACAGATGCTGGCGGTTGAAAAAACCTCTCAGGGTGGGTTTATTTTTACCATTCAGGCCGGAAAAATACGCTTTTCTCAATAATTTTACAGCATCAGAAAAACGTTCTGACAGAGACAGGTGCTGTTCATTTTGTTGTTTTTCCTGAGTCTTTTCTGATTCGTTTCCTTTGATAATATTCAGTTGATTAGCCAGTTTTTTGTTCAGCCAAGTGCGATATAAGTGAGGTACGAGTAAACTAAAAACCCAAAAACAGTAAAGAAAGATAATGGTGCTTACCCGCATTGTAGATGATTTAAAGGGTACGACATCACCAACAGAAATAATGGGCCCCCAGAAACCGATAATGCAAGCCAGTATCGTTATACCGATAAAACTCCACGTCAGTCTGCTGGTGATAATGGAAAGGAGCACATTCAACATCTTAGTTTCCTCACTTTATTTGAGCATCAGGAGAAACTAACAGCGTGATTTCTACTCGTCTGTTTTTAGCCCGGTTAGCCGGGGTGTTATTGGGGACCAGAGGGTCGCTTGCACCTTTTCCTTCTGTTTTGACGCGATTAGGTTGGTCCAGATAGCGCTGGAGTTCTTTTTGGACAGACTTAGCTCTGGCCAGCGATAATGCGTAATTAGATGAAAAAGATGATGAATAAATGGGCACGTTATCAGTATATCCGGCCACCATAATTTCACCTTTGTAGTGATTCATCTCTTCCGCAATACGTTTGATAACATATAAATATTTTTTCTTGATACGGGATGATCCCGATCTGAATACACCATCACCCTCCAGCGTAATCACATTCTTATCATTCACCGATACCGTTAATAATCCGGCAGATATTTCAGCTTGTAATTGGCTTTTCAGATTCAGCTTTTTCTCTTTTACTGGCGTAGGAGGGGGCGGTGGCGGTGATATTTGTCTGTCGGGTACACTCGGCAGATTGGTCTGATAAATAGAGGATAAAACCGGGGTAGTGACATTACCCAGCCGCCAGTTCAGGTTGATATACAGGATACAACCCAAAAAGCACAGAAATAGCAGACACACCCACATGGGTAAAAAAGGTTTCCAGGTTTTATTCGGTTTTTTGAGCAACTGTAAATTAGGTGACAACTCAGCCGGATGATTGCCCCGGATGGAATGGATCAACTGGTACAGACGTTGTTTCAGTGTTTCCAGTTGAGAACGACCGTTATCCATGATGCGGTAGCGCCCTTCAAATCCGAGCTGGAGACAAAAATTAATCAATTCCAGCAGAAATAAATTCTCTTTGGGGTTTTGTGAGAGTTTAGCCAGAAGCTGAAAGAATTTTTCACCGCCCCAGGTTTCATTATGAAACGTGACCAGTAATCCACTACCTGACCAGACACTACGGCTCCCCCACGGTGTCAGTGCGGCCGCTTCGTCTAAGGCTGTGCACAAACAGTAACGTGCTCCGATAATGACTTCATACGGTTGGTTTGCCTGTTGACAGGCGACTTCAAAGCGTCGTATTTCATCGATCAGGTTTTGCCGTAAATCTACGGGAGCCGGGTGGGAGATGGTATACCGGATTTGTGGGATCGTATTAAGTAGAGGATTGGCAGCAGCCACCAATGGATTATCACTGGTATCATCAGTAAGCCATATCTGATCATTATGAGGAGCTTCTTGTCTCATCATAGGGGTCGTTACCTTTGTTTAGGCTGTTTCGGCTGGTCACGGACAGCCCAAAACTCCATATTTAAACCGGGAAACTCACCCGCCAGATGCAATGCAAAGCCACCGGCTTTATCCATTTGTTTCCACAAATCACCTTCTTTTTCTAGTTCGAAATAAACATATCCTGAGTGCCAGGGAATTTGTCTCGGCACGGATGGCAAGGCCCGTATTGGAATACCGGGTAACTGCAACTGCACTAATTCACGGATACGCCCGACAGGGGCAATTTTCATCTGAGCCGGAAAGTGGCTCATTAAAGTTTCATTGGTGACTTCAGCATGGATAGCCAGAATAAAGCTGAAGGTATTCACCATATTGGCATTAGGTAGTGTGGCGATATTCAGACCATGAGAGTATTCGGTGAGTGGTAACTGAATAGCGTGTTCTTCCATAATGATAGACAGCCCCTGACGCAGGTGGAACATCAGCTGATTAAAGCTCAGGGTCAGATTGTCATGATCATAGAGAGGGAGATTTTCATCAGGAACACGGTTTTGGGAGAATGTCGCCAGTTCGGTAGCAAATTGCAGCCATTCGCTGAATAATCTTTCCGGATGCAATAAGGATAAATTGTGTGCGTGGTTTACCTGACCACTGTAGCGATTGACCAGAGACAGTAAGAGAAAATCCATGATTTCTGAATCATTATGTCGTCCGAGCTGTAATAAACGCTGGCTTATCTGCTGGCGGCGTTGTTCCAGTAATCCCTGTATATCCGTCACAAATCCGGCTACCTGTGGGCTGGCATAACAGTTGAGCAGGGGAGGGATAAACTGTTGATCAAGGTATATTTTATTATCACTGGTTCTATTCACAACATGAACAATTTTCAATGCCGTCCATTCTGGTGTTAAATCCGATTCCGACATCAGACGCAGGCGCATTCTGCCGAATTGCAAAGCAGCACTGCCCACTGACATGGCGTTAAAGTCATTAACTTCGGTTTCAAAACTGATGAAACGCGCCAACGAATTTTTCTGTTCACTGAAAATCACTTCTTCTCTGCCCCGCCGAAAGTGGGGAAGCGCCAGCATGACATTAATATCGGTCTGATTTTCAGTAAGTTGTAAAGGTTCTGGCGCGTTAGCGCCATCAAAACTGAACGGGGTACCATCCGGGAAAATACCGCTTGCAGAGGAAAGCATGACTTTCCCCTGATTGAGAAATTCCTGATTCAGTTCGAGCGTCAGAAACCCCCAATAATAAGGCAGTTGGGATTTCCCCCAATCACGGACATAGGCTTCCAGATAGCTTTCAGCTTGTTGAAAGTGATGAGGGCGTAAGAACATCCCTTCTGTCCAAATGACTTTTTCAGATTTATTCATGATTTTCTTCAGTTCATGCAGCACAAGTTAAGTCAGGAGATAAACCAGAGCCAGTAACTTTAATGCACACCTGTAGTTTGTTAGGTGCAGAACGCCAGAATTTGTAAAACGGAGGCTTTTCTGGTATCGGTACCGGAAGCGCAATACGCCATTTCTTCCCATCTAATTGCCTGTATTCGGCAACAATTCCAATGTAATGGATTTCTGGCTGATTTTGTTCCAGTAGATGACGAACATGTTCGGTAGGGAGGATAAAAAACCGATCCTCATTCACTAATTTATCACTCAGCGCGGCTTTCGCGTTGCCCTGAAGTGAAAAAAAGTCTGCCGACATGAATTCTTCTTTTGATTTCAATAGCATAACGTCAATTTTCAGTGGAGCTGAATCATTAACATTGGGTGCAATATTAAAAACTAATTGGTAAGGAGGTAATTTTTCTGGCTGCTGTGATGAGCAGCCTGCCATGATCAATAGAAACGTTAATAAAATTCTTTTCGCCATCCAGCAGTTATCACCCAGCAGTTAATTAAATACGGTTTTTTATTAAAATCTTTCGTTTTTTCAGCACAAAACACAAGGTAATAAATTTAATAAATTATTAATAATTTTAGTATAGACAGTATGGAATAAAATAAAAGTTGGATATCAGGCTGATAAAATCAGCACCTTGGTTTGGCTTGGTGTAATACGACAGCCGACGGCGTTAGTTGAGTTCTGCATTGACATGCTGGTTAGCCGCGTCACAGGAGCCCCTTTGATTAATAGAGTATTCGCCCCTAATGTATGCCGTGCCGGTCCCATTACCGTACCGGAAGCCACACCGGTAGAGACTCCGGCGTTATCGCCCGTAGTCATGGGATAGATTGTCATCAGATTATGGGCCGGAGTCCCCGCAAGTAAGATGTTCATGGCGTTAGTAATACCGGTAGGTCCCTGAGCCATATTAGGATACGGTATAGGTGTTGAGAAAGGGGGAGTCATACAGACATCAGGTGCAGCCAGATCCATTCCCCCGGCTTGCGTATTGGCAAACATAGTGTCTCCTTAACCAATATGTATTTGTTCAGCATCTATTTTGGTGATGGCTTTTGCTGACATCATGGTATTTTGGGCATGCAGGCGCAGATAGTTTTCAGCCTGCATATCTAACTGACCCGCCCGTACTTGCTCTGTCTGCGTGGTATGACGAAACAGATGGTGACTGAGTTGTGTGACGGTCTGCCAGACTGATTCAAGTTTATTACCAATCAATTGGGTCACCGACACCCATGCAGACAGGGATTCACCTGTATATTGCATTTTTTTGATACGGCATTGCCCACTGTCGGCATCAATATGCAATCCCTCGCTGTTTAAATGTAAATTACCCTGAGGTGCAATAGTCAGATCACCGGGTACACTGATTTCTGCCGGTTGTTGTTCGGGGCGTTCTAATATCGCCAGCACCCAGAGTTGCCCCTCCACTTTTGTGAGTAATACGGTATCACCGAGTTCAGGTGTCAGTAAGCAACTGGCAGCCCGGCGGCAGTGCCATCCCCGGCTGTGGCTTTCCACCATTAAGCTGCCGTCCTGAAGGCGGCTGATAACCTGCCCTGCAACTTGTTGAGAAGGTTCATCCGTAATCGGGGGTAAAGAAAGTGTGTAAGATGCATAAGAAAGTTCTGACATTTTAGTTCTCCTGATTAAATCTTGCGTTGTAGCTCCCACTCTTCGGCGGCGAACAGTTCAGGATCATTTTCCAGAATGCCATTACGATCGGAGAACAATGCTCCAGCCTGCTCAGCACGATGAAAAAGTGTTCGCATAAAATGCGTGGTACGAAAATCACTGTTGCTGACATTGGCGTAGGAAAGATCAGCATAGGTCATGTCAGCACCGGAAAACTGGGCATCGATGGCATGAACTTTATGCATAATGGCCTGTGTTAGCTGACTCTGTCTGAAGTCAGCGGATTCGAGACAGGCACTGACAAAAATAGACTGGGTAAATAAGCTGTTGTTGCAATATGCCCGAGTCAAATCCGCTTCGATAAATAGGGATTGGGACGCATTAACATTGGATAATACTGCTCCCTGTAACCCCGCTCCTTTGAAGTTACAGTTGGTTAATATGGCATGATTGAAATTCACGGCTTCAAGCTGACAACCGGTAAACTGACATTTCTGGAATTGCTGTTGTTGATAGTCCTGACCACGCAGGTCACATTCAAAAAAAACGACTTTAGTGAATTGATTGGCAGAAAAATGTATTTTCCGTAAATTCTGGCGAAAAAAGGTGACCAGAAAAAGATGGCTGGAAGTGATACGGACCTGATCAAGCAATGAGTCAATAAAGGTGACCCGATTAAGCTCGCTGTGATTGAAATCGGCCTCTTGTAGAGCACTTGAAGTAAATTGAGAGTCGTTTTGTATTGTTTCTGCAAAGCGGGTTTTCTTTAAATCACATTGAGCAAACAAGCTATTGTTTATGTGACTTTTATCGAAGGTGGCACTCGCGAGACTACACTGTTCAAAAACACTTTTTTCAAACAAGGTGGAGTCGAATCTTGCCTCTTTGAACTGACAGGCGGTAAAGATGGTATCTTTCAGTTGAGCGTGGGAAAAATCAGCGCCGGAAAAATCGACTTCTTTGAATATTCCGTCGGTTAAATCCTGATGAGCGAGTGAGATATGTGCCAAACTGACATTTTCAATGATGTCGCCTTGTTTTATTTTTGCGATCAGTTCATCTGCTGACATTGAATTCATATCACTTCCTTATCGCGTTTAGGTAAGGTTTTAATACCTTGTAGATAAGCACCTTCAAAAAGGGTTGAATCATCGATGACAGACTGAGACATATCAGTCCGAAATAAATTCGTGCCACGTAAATCAGTGCCATGCAAGCTACATTTCTGCATCAACGCACTCATCAGGTTGGCATTATTCAACAGGGCTTCCCGAAAATCTGTTCTGATGAAAATACTGTTTGTTGCATTCAGATATTGCATATCTGCTGACTGACAGTCAGCTTCACTCAAATCGCTGTTATTCAGTATCGCGGAATGAAATCGAGCCTGAACCAGTGGCATCTGGCGTAAATTACACTCAGTCAGTGTTGCCTGAGTAAAATCAGCCTGATTCAGCGTACTGTTCATCACAAAAGCACAATTCAACAGATTTGCCAAACAGAACCGGATGTGATTGGCTTCTGTTTCTATCCATGAACAGCTTTCACATTGTACTTTATCAAAAACAGCTTGCGTCAGTTTGCACTTAAGAAAAGTGACTTTATTCAGCGTGGCGTGATTAAATCTGAGAGCGGGTAAGTCCAGTTCTGTCAGTGTGCAGTTATTCCATTGTGAATAGCGAAAATCACAATGTGTAATAAAGATTTGTCTCAGTAAAAGATCGGTGAATGTGGCATGACTGAATTGACAGTGATCAAATAGGGCTTCTTGCAATTGTACTTCTTTGAAATCGGTATTGGAAAAGTCACTCTGCTCACATTTAGCCAGTGCCAGATTTGCTTTATCCAGTTTCACGCCAGACAGGGAAGTATGACAGAATTCTGCTCTGGCCAGCATCGCTTCACTGAAATCCGCTTTATCCAGTTGGCTGTGATTAAAACAGGCACTCTCTAATAATGCGCGGGAAAAGTTAGCGCCCCGTAGATCCATATTGGATAAATCTGCACCAGTAAAATCCATGCCACTGAAATTACCATCTTGCGCCATAATCTTTTGTGCCCGTTTGCGGATAATTTCTGATAACTCTCCCTTCAGCCGCAACGCCGGATTTTGTGATTGCACTGAAGAGAAATATATATCACGTAGCGATTGCTCAGTCTGTGCCAGTTCTCCATCGTCAAATTCGCTATATTGTTTTCCCCGTTTCAGTATATCCAGTGTCTGATGAATATTTTCTGGTCCTCTGGCCTGATTTTCTATAGGGGATAGATCTATCTCAATACCTTGTTGTTTTGCTTTGCCCAACATTTCCGCTTGTTGCTGTTCCGCCTCGGCCTGCTTTTGAGCGGCTTCCTGTTCGATTTTTTCCATGAATTCAGGCAGCTCATCGAGCCGGGGGTTGCTTGCAGGTGCTTCGGCCGGAGAAGTGGACGAGGTCATGGTATTGATGTCATAACCCTGTTCAGCCAAACGCGCTGCTTGCTGTTCATGGAGGAGCTTTTGACGTCTAAGTATCGATTCCTGTATTGGACTGTTTTCTGTTGAGGGCTCTGTATCTATCCACGGGCCGATAATATCCTCAGGAATAAGATCCTTTTCCCTGAACATATACAACGCACCATTCTTTTTATCCGTGCGCTGTCTGGCTACCTCCAGATAATGACTGGCGGGGAGGGGGTTATCCTGTTGTTCCAGCGCGGATATCATCTGTAAGACATCGGCTGCATCATCTTCATTTATCCGTATACTTCCATGCCATATCAGGAGCATTTGCTCCAGATGAGGGAAAAACCATACGGTTGTCTGGCGCATAACAATTTCTTCGTCAATCTCTTCATTAAGACGTAACCGTCTGATAAAACAGCGGGCATTCCATGCTGGCAGGTGGCCTTCCTGCACCGGTTTTTGCGGGTGCATGTTCTCAATCCGCCATGCCGCTTTAACCGGCAGGATAGGCAGTTGCTCCCACCACTGATCCTGTGGCGCGGCATTAAATAATCGCCAGTCAATATCATGGGCATATCCCGGAAATTCGTTTTCCAGCCACTCCTTATCATATTGCTTACCGATACGCTCATACCGACGTGGCCATGTAAAATCCAGCGGGCAAAAACTGGCAGGTTCAGGTGTATCTTCCGGGGATAGCAACTGTTTTTGGAAGGCTTCAATATTAGGTAACGGATGAATTTTATTGCCGTTTTTCAGCAATTCCGGCATGAAGCCAATGCCGTGCGGGTTTTCATCATAATCTTTTCCCCCAAAAGCCCGGCTCCAGTCCAGTCGCATTTGTTCAAAAGCCTGAGGTTTTGAGGGGGTATCACCAATCCAGTGGCGATCACCAAAGGCAACCAATTTTTTTTCTAACTGATCGACTTTAATACGCACATTGCAAGCGGTCTTATTCGCCTGATGAGTAGTGTAGGCATAACCGGTAGCCAGAAATTCTGCATGTGGTTTGGGTATGGCAAGATCAATAATTCCATTACAAGTTTGTAATTCTTTTTCCGCCAGTTGCCAAAGCTCAGGCTCTGGTCTTAGCCGGGGAGTTGACCCCATATCAGCCAGAGCCATGACAGCGACCCCGAGGTGATTTTTTTGCATCCACCGATAAGGCCGAGAAAGTATACTTAAACGTAATGGTTTGATGATTTTCATTGAAATTCTGCAAATTGAGGAGCGATAGGGATATCAGCTGATGATATGTAAGCTGCTAGTCAATATGTTGGCGCTGGATTGTGCGATTGAGGCTGTTGCATTAGCTAACTTCACATTTGACTGACTGAGGTCTGTACCAATTTTGCTCAATGATACTGAGGTTAAGCTAATGGAAAAGGCAGTATTTGAAATACTAAGATCTGTCTTAGAGAGTGATAGCATCACTTTGTTTATACTCACTTTTATATCAGAAAAGCTGAGAATTTTGGATGTGTAATAAGATAGCGGGCTATCCACGATAACATTAGTATCACTTTTGATTGTGATGAGATTAGGGCTGGAGATTAGCGTCGTTCCGGTAATATTTTGAGTCCAGTTTCCATCAATTTTGGCAGTTAAATTACCTGTCAGTTTGTAAGTATCTCCACCATCGATTTCGGTGTTTCTCCCTTTTTTAATGGTTCGTTGCTGCCCTTTATCAATCGTTAAGGTATCTTTGCCGTTGACAGTCGTATCCCGATTATCTTTGTAGGTAAAACTCGCCTTACCTGTTACTGTATCAGTTTGTTCCTTTTTAATTTCTGTAGTGCGCTTCCCATCAATTTTGACTGTCTTATCTTTTTCAACGGAGATATTCATATCCCGCTCTGCATGCAGGTCAAATAACTCTTTATCCGGTTCATCATCCATAAAAAGATAGTTAGCCTGATCATGCTTACCATTCTTGGTATTTGACATCACACCACTGCGAGTTTCATGTTTGGGAAGTTCCCACGGCGGCATATTTTCATTGTTATAGGTACTGCCAATCACAAAAGGTTTATCCGGATCACCACTGACAAAACTGATAACAACTTCTTCTCCCACACGGGGAACATTGATACTACCGTAGCGCCAGCCAGCCCAACGCGTTGCTACACGTATCCAGCAGGAACTGGTATCATCTTTTTTATCCGTTTTGTCCCAACGGAATTTCACTTTTATCCGGCCATATTTATCCGTCCATATTGGTTTATTTTTAGGGCCGGTGACGACCGCAGTTTCAACACCGGTTGCTTTTGGCCAGGGAATAACAGCTTGTGGTTTCCAATGGACATTGGAGGGGATTGCCTCAAATTGAACGATATTTTTATCAGTGTTATCGTCACTGTTATCATTATCGATATTACCTTTGAAGACAGAGCCATAATCCGATTCATAAAATGAATATTTTGCCGCGGTAATCAGATAATTATTGTAATCATCTCCTTTGATATCATTAGGTAGAGAGAGTGTGAAAGTGTGTCCCGGAGCCATTCCTAATACATTGCCTTTTCCATTAATCAGTTCACTTTGTGCTTCAGTGGCCTGTTGAAGTATACGGATGTAAAATTCCCCCTGATCACCTTTAATAAAGCGACCAGGCCACATAAATATTTCTGTATTATCAACGGCGCTGAGCGCTGTTTGCGTGAGAGACTGTAATTTGGCTCGAGGCTTACGGAAATCGTAGTCATCAGTACTGAAACTATTGGGTATGGTCGTGCTGCTAATATTCCAAGTATAAATATATTCTTGCTCCAGCTTTCTTACTATGCTTCCTACACTGAAATATTTAATCGTATCATACCCGGGCATAGGAAAATGCATTTGAGGCATGTCAACCAATACCATGGTGTGGTTGCCGTTATCGTGTTTAAAGTAATAATAGATCCCTTCATGGGCCATTAGCCGATGAATAAAATCAAAATCAGTTTCATTGTATTTAACGCAATACTCCCATGAGCGATAATTTTCTATGAGATTATCCTCAAAATTGATGCCAGCATCTTGTAATAGAGCCGTGATAATTTCAGGTACAGTTTTTTCTTGCCAGATGCTATATCCAGATTTCTTTTTTAATTCAGAGAGCTTAGGTCTTACTGTAGCGGTATATAAATAGAGTCTGTTATCATATTTATAGAATGGTGAGTAAGATATTTTTTCTATATAACCACTTAAATATCTTGTCTGTTTTGACGGAGTTTTTATTTCTACGGTGAGTACAGTATTATGCAGCGATATGGGATCAGATAATCTATTTTTACTCAGTAATTCAACCTCAAATTCATATGGCTCCGATAATCTTTCTATTCCTTCAAGTGATTTAAAGTATAACTCTTCATCGGATGAAGTATGGGCGATGAACTTTCTTTCCATAAGATTGGCTCGCTTTTATTCAAAGCTACCGCATATTCCGGTTATATACGGGAATATAAGATAGTCGGTGGGACTTACTGTCGTGAAGCATCTTGGTATATATTTAGTCGCTTTTCTGGTGTTAAGTTAAGCATAATAGCCAAGTATTGTAATCATTGTATGGTTCTTTATTGAGAAATATATAAATTTTGTTTACTTTTATGATCTTAATTAATGATATCTTCTTCAGTTATTTATTTGTTTAATATAGATAAATGAATTAATGGTAATTTAAGCATAGATCATTATTAATTATATTAAGTTTATTAACTAATTAAATTAATATATTGATTTTCAAACTTCACTTAATTTATTTAATCTGTTTAATTCATTTATGCTGGAAAACAATCTAACTAAATGAAGAATGAGGGTAATTTATGGGAACGACCATGAAGGGAATGAAGATGTCAGCTATTAGTCTTTGAGGAATATCACTGCGAGGAAAAGCTCAATGGGGTGGTCAAGTTACACTTGGTAATTATCAGGAGGGATTTGCATCATACTATACGAAATGGCTTTCAAGATGCGTCGCAGCGGCAAGGAAGCTCATCCACCGGAGCATAGATAACCGTATGTTTATAAAAACGGTAACCGTGGTAAGTGAGCACAGCCAACAAAGAGGCAACTTGAAAGGCGAAATATATATGCCAACGAGCCACTACAGCACATTGTACGCATGAGTTTGGGAAGGAGATGAGAAAGAAGGAAAAGAAGGAGGCACTACTCCCAGCGATTGAATTCAGATAATTGGTGTAGTGCGTGGGTAGGATGAAATGGGAAGGATATTGCTTGATGTTTAGACCATCTATCAGGTTAAATGATGACTACTCCAGATTAAATCATCACGATGGATTTTCTGCTCCATTTTCCCAAGCCAGCTGTTTAGCCCTAGTTTTACCGGCTCTGACAGATGGATACCCTGTATATCGGTACGATGAAGTACCAGTTGGATATCCCATGCATACTCGATTCCGAGATATTGGCACACCCAGTCACGTAATTGTTGCGATTTGGGTTGATTTGGCAGGAATTCTTCATATTCTGATATGGTCAGTGGGCCAAGCACGATGCGGAATTTATGCTGAACATCATATAATGCCGTTCCCAAAAAGGCTGACTGCCCCAAACGTGGCATATGACGCCCGGCTTGTAACCGGGCCTGATCCGGGATCTCAACGTCCAGCCACTGGGGAATATTTTGTTTGATTTTCAACGGAATATTGAAGTAGGTGAAGAGAATTTTTTCCAGACCTTCGGCACTGTGCCCCTGACGGGATAAATGACCGGATAATAAATAGCGGGCATGTTCATGAATCGCATCTGCATTTTTCTGGGCCGGTAAACCGAGACCAACCAGGCAAGCGAGATAATGGCAGAAACGCTGATTATCCTGACGATCCAGCGAGACGGTAGCCTGTGCATTGGCCCAGGCCCGATAAAATAATTGGATTAACCTGTTGTGAAATAAATTAGTGAACGCCGTCAGGGTCGGATCCTGATAGTTATACTGGCGGGCATAGGTATATTCGGTAATGTGCGTGGGGAGGGGGCCGTTCGGCCCGAATAAACCAAAACTGTAAATCAGTAAATCATACTGTTTGGCGTTTTTCCGTTGTTTGGCTTCTGCGATAGTAGAAGGGGCGAAGACCAGAGAGGCTTTTTGCCCTAACCGTAGTAGGTCGTATCGCGGTAATGGGGATGACCCCAGCATATAATATTCCCCGGACTGCGCATCTATCCGCCGCAGGGTCTGGAACAGATCGAACTGCCACGGTGTCTGGGTGAGTTGTTGCCAGAAATCATCAGGCAGACGGCTGATGCTACGAATGGCAATGGCACCGGTCTCATTCATCGTCATTTCCCCCCGTTATAACAGTTGTTTTTTCCCCATCCGGGCCGGCCAGTAACCGATTTTGCCGCGTTGTTGGCTATAGAGCGTCATTTCAGTGAAAGAATTCATGGTAACCAAATGAGAGAAGAGCCGTTCCAGCACACTGCCCAGTAACCACGGGCTGGTTCCGGCAAACTCCTGCTCATCGACCTCCAGCTCAATCCCGACCCCCCGGGCAAAAACAATCGGCCCGGGCTCCGGGACGCGGCGATGAATGGTCTTCATTGAGCAATGGCGAATACCGTTAATCTGACGGGCAGTGGCCGGTTCTGAAAGGTTGGCATACAGACTCAGTAACTGCCGCAAGGCCTGTGTCCCTTGCTCATCATCCTTATCCATGAAATTCAGGTAATTGAGCTGTAGCTGACTGATTAATTTCCAGGACGCTGAGCCCTGTGCCAGCGCTGACCGGGGAATCGTCGGTCTTTTCAGGAGCACAATCTGGTTGATGGGAATGGAATCCAGCATGACAAAGCTGTCGAGATCTTGTTGTCGCAATATCGCCGGTAAATCCCGGTTGGTACACATGACATCGGCTGTCAGAAATTTGAGTTCATTCGGCCAGGGGGAGTGCTGTTCATCCACAATGGAAACAAAGGATTCCGTGCCGAGGTAGCTGGTTCGGGTGCCATAATGCAGGGAATGATCAGACAGAATTCGGGGGTCACGGCGAAGGGAAAAATAGGCGCCATAATTCCCTTTATCATCACTGAAAGTGGACCAGAAAGGGCGGAATATCTGAGTTTCCTGGCGCTTGATATCGGCACCGTGCAGGCGTTGTACTGAAAAAATTTCGTAATCCAGCGGTCGGGTATTATCAACCACCAAATGGTACTCATTAGCCGACTCTTTTAACGTGACACGTTCAGTCAGTTTAGGAAACAAATTAATGACAGGGGTACTGTTCAGGGCTAAATAAGAGACATCAACCAGATGCTCTAAATCCTCATCAATCTTGTCCAGAAGTAGGATCAGTTCAAATTCATTTTCTTTTTGCGTCTCTTCCAGTAAAGATTGCATCCCGCTGAGGCTGAAAAACTGAAAACGGGCCGGAAAAGCAAAATACTCATGCAACTGGCGATAACCGCTGAAGGTGCGGGGATCATTGGGTAATAATGACTGGGCCTCCTCAAACCCTTCGTGATGCGGGGAGATACCCGGTAAGATCTGATACTGAGGCGTCTCACCGAGCGTCTGGCAGATCATGCCGACGCAATGCTCCATCAGCAGCTCCTGCAATTGTTGAGCCTGAATATCTGGCCCGGAAAGAAAGAAAACCAGTTTGTTGAGTTCCAGATCACTGAGGAAGAACTTGCCTTTGCAGGTGAGGTGAATACGCAATGCACTGACTGCTCCGCACTGATGAAGATTTAAAGACGCCAGCGGAAGATTGGCCGGGATTTTGCCCAGTTCCACTTTTTGCAATTGCAGGGGTTGCAGGATCACATCCTGTGCCGTGCTATACTGCAGGGTGATCCCGTCTTTTTTCAGTGACTGGCAATGCATAATCGTCCCGCGCGGGACTAAAAATCCGTGGCTGATATCCCCTTTACTGGTATCGGGCTGGAGTTCGGCAATAGACATTGACGGCGTGGGCGCCAGATAATTGGGGCACAGCATCTCCAGTAACTGTTGGGAAAAGTTCGGAAACTCCGCATCCATTTTCAACTGGATACGGGAGGTCAGAAAAGCAAACCCCTCCATCAGCCGCTCAACATAAGGGTCAGCGACATCAATGCCATGCATTCCCAATCGATTGGCGATTTTCGGATAACGCTCGGCAAATTCTTTGCCCATCTCACGTAAATAGATGAGTTCACGGTTGTAGTATTCAAGCAGTTTGCTATCCAAAATGGATCCTCCCGTTTTTTGCCGGCTTACCCGGCTTCTTTAATCGTGAAATGGCCATTTTCTAAATCAATTTCACTGCGAAACAGGAATTCCAGTGGCCAGGGAACACACCATAAAAAGCCTCTGATTTCGATGGATAAGATGTTATATAACGTCAGGGAGTTGGTATCCGAAACACAATTGATTTCAAGACTATCGGGTATAATACGGGGTTCAAACACATGTATCGCTTCCGTGATTTTATGCTGGATATCCTTCCATTCGATTTCAGACATAAATTTACCGGCCAGAGGCGCCAGACCAAAGTTATAGACGGAGCTGCAGATTTCTGGGAAAGGGGAAAGATTCTGTGTGGATTCGCTGTTGATACTATTGAGTAACCACTGTAAATCTCGCAAAAGATTCTGACGTAATACGCTATGGGAGATCAGATAATTACTTTTTGCCTCTTTTTTCTTATCGGGTTCATTATCGGTGAGCCTGTCCAGCAGGGAAGGCTGCATTTTGTCTCTGGCAGTAATGTTGCTGACGTTATTCCGATAATGATAACCACCACGCATTAAAGTCAGGTTATCATTCATGAGGCACCTATGAGTTGTAGTTTTGATGCGTAGATAACTGCGGAAAACAGGATAGATATACTGAAAAGATTTGTTACTGAGGTTTTTATGGGATTATCTGAGGAACGGATAATTTTATTTTGTCTGTTTTTTTATTTTTCTCTGAGAGTTTTTATAGTTATTGACTTCGTTTTCATAGGCTAACAGGAAGTTTTTACCAAACAGGCCGGAATTGTGCTCAAATTCTTCGGCTGTTTTTTGATAATGCTTCGTCAGAAACTCCCACAATGAAGCTTTGTAGGTGGAAGATAAGGACAAGCGCGGCATCCCCCCTTCGTCCCGGGCTTTTTGTTCAAGAATTGTGGGGTGGAAGAGTTGTAGAATATCGACCGTAATGGCTCGCATCCCGGCAATCATACCCAGTTGATGTGCCTGTAATTCAATTAAAATATCGCGGGTGGCCTGCTCAATAGACATAAATCCCGGCATATGATCACCAAACATCTGCACCAGTACCGATTGACCGGAAGGTAATAACTTAAAGGGATTATTGGTATCCGATAACATTTGGGTTATTTCGGCCTCCGCTTCCCGTTTCAGTAGGGTACGTGACGTATTGAGTGCAACAAGTCCCTGGGATAACTGGCTGATAAGCTGGCCTAACTGGTACATACGGTGTTCATCAAAATGTGGCTGGCGGAGGTTTTTGAGTCCCATGCCTTCCAATAGAGCGGCCAGTAATTTTCCTTCCAGTTTGACACCTTCTGTGACATGTTCATCGGCGCTATCGCTGATCGGGTCGATATTCAGCCGCTCATAAATAGGGTCATCATCACTGATATGTGGTGGTGTATTAAGTTGTTTAATCTGCTGATTAATATCAGTCTGATAATTTTTATCTGTTTTCTTATTGAGTGGGGTAAAAAAGAAGAGATCTTTTCCCGCTGTTTCTTCTGTTTCTGTGTCGAACTGGTTTGTGACTAAATCTTGACTCAGTTCTTTGGATAGCTCTACTGTTGTGAAGAGCGGAGGTAAAGGAGAGGGATGAGCTTCTGATTGTGTATGATGATCAGAGGCCGATTGTGTGACAGAAGCGGATTTAGGTTCGGCAATTTTAGGTTGATCAGGCGATGTGAGTGGTGTGGCAGTGCCTAACATCAAATCCAGAGGATCTTCATTTTTAGGATGTTGTTTATGTTTAACAGGGTGGTCAGAGAATAATGCCAGTGGATCGACTTCGTTTTCCTTATCACTGAGCTTGAGTTCATATTCTTTATCATTCTGAAATAAGGTTGTCGGCGTATTGTCATTAAGAATATCCTCCTGCCGGAAGAGGGGGTCTGAATTGAACATAGTCACCGGATCTTTCGCTCGTCGCTGGAGTGTTTCCAGATCAGCAGTTGTTTTGATTTTTGCTAATGGATCGATCGGATTCCGCTCATCATTTTCCTGTTGCTCGGAGGAAAATAGCGGATTAGGCGTATTTCCTTCCGATGATGCCTTATGTGTGTCAGTAGGAGGCGGAGTCTCAGGGAACATGAAAATCTTCTCCAGACCGTCCCAGACCTTATGAGGAATATGAGGCTCAAAAGTCTCTGATTCAGAAGAAGGGCTGATAACATGAGACATAGCTTGTGGAGGTGCAGCTTTCTTAATATCAGTGGCCTGAATCTGATAACTACCAATATTCAGTACATCGCCATCCTGGATTTCAACCTGACGATTCGGTTCTACAGGTATTGTATTCAGCAAAAGTTTAGTTGCAGAACCCAGATTGATGATATGGCATTTGCCGTTTGTTAGGCTCGTTACAATGACCTTAACTTGGGAAAAACTTTGTTTTTCATCAGGTAAAACCCAGTTGTTATCCTTACTGTGCCCAATAGTCCCTCCCGGAGGAGAAAATTCATAACTTAGTTGTGTGGGTTGGCTTGTACTGTCGTTTTTAACAATGGTAAATCGCATAAGCGTGGATCCTTATTGTTGATAAGGATAATTGGATGAGGATAACCTCCTTGTTTCAAGGAGGTTATCAGTAAAACCCACGGTGTATTATTTCTGTTCCTGTGTGTAGGAATCCCAGCTGTAGGTAACTGCAGCACCTTTTTGACCTTTGGAATCTTGTGGGTAATAGGTTTCTGTATGTGATTGGAAGGCAATAGTAGCGTCACAATAGAAAGAGCCCTCTCCTGCGTATATAATTCTGGTGTGTGCAACCATAGCGTTTTTCAGGACTAGCTCATACCAAGAAATTTGTTTTTCACCTTGCCGACGAACATGGAGTTTAACTTCGGCAATATGCTTCCCTGTGACAACATATTGCCGCAAGGTTATGGTTGATTTATCAAACAGAAGATTTAAATGAAGATCGCCGACGCTAACGATACCTGCGCCCAAACCAGGCCCTTGAGTGGCTTTATGGACTTGGGTACTCAAGATAAGCTCAAAGTTATGGACAGCAACCCAGTTTTTATGTTCTTTATCACCTGTTTCACCTTGAATACCAGTGAGGTTAAGATATGCATCAGATGCTGGAGAATGAGTAGACATAATTTTTCGCCTTGATCATAATAAAGTTGAGTGAAAGATTTGTACCTAACATTCGCATCCCAGAGCGATTTATTGGGATACACATAGAGGAGGGGTTACGACAAAAAAATCATCAATATAGGGATATTGGATTTTGTGTTAAAAAATAATTGATGAGTATCATGCTCCTTTTAGTGAGGGTAATTTTGAAACCAGACGCAGAGAAACCGTCAGGCCTTCTAATTGATAGTGCGGCCGCAGGAAAAATTTAGCCTGATAATATCCCGGGTTGCCTTCTACTTCTTCCACCTGAACTTCTGCCGCGGCCAGCGGTTTCTTGGCTTTAGTGAGCTGTGTTGAATTGACCGGATCACCATCGATGTAATTTATGATCCACTCATTCAGCCAGCGTTCCATATCGCTGCGCTCCTGAAATGTCCCGATCTTGTCACGGACGATACATTTCAGATAATGGGCAAAGCGGCAGCAGGCAAACAAATAGGGCAGACGAGCCGAAAGGTTGGCATTGGCTGTTGCATCAGAATCATAATATTCCGCTGGTTTTTGCAGTGACTGGGCACCAATAAACGCAGCCATATCGGTATTTTTGCGATGCAGGAGCGGAATAAAGCCATTCTTGGCTAATTCCGCCTCACGGCGGTCACTGATGGCAATTTCGGTGGGGCATTTCATATCCACGCCGCCGTCATCAGAGGGGAAAGTATAACAAGGCAGGTTTTCCACAATGCCGCCGGATTCGACGCCACGGATGGATGTACACCAGCCATACAGCTTAAAGGAGCGGTTGATATTAACGGCCATCGCATAAGCTGCGTTTACCCAGGTATAATTTTCGTGGGTAGGCCCATCGGTATTCTCTTCAAAATTGAAGTTATCAACGGGATTGGTCTGCGCACCATACGGTAAACGGGACAAAAAACGCGGCAAGACTAATCCGATGTAACGAATGTCTTCTGATTCACGTAAACTCCGCCAGGGGGCGTATTCCGTATTCTGGAAAATTTTGGTGAGATCCCGCGGATTAGCCAGCTCCTGCCAGGAATCCATCTGCATCACACTGGGCGCAGCTCCGGCAATAAACGGGCAGTGTGCGGAAGCGCTGATTTGTGCAATCTCGCGCAACAGTTCAACATCCGGTGCAGTGTGGTCAAAATAGTAATCCCCCACCAGACAGCCGAAAGGTTCACCACCAAACTGGCCATATTCCGCTTCATAGATTTTCTTAAACAGCGGGCTTTGATCCCAACTGATACCCTTAAAGCGTTTTAAGGTGCTACTAAGTTCTTTTTTGGACAGACACATCACACGGATTTTCAGCATTTCATCCGTTTCTGTGTTGTTGATCAGATAATGCAGACCCCGCCATGCACCTTCCAGCGTCTGAAACTCCTCATGATGCAGGATATGGTTCATTTGCTGCGAGATTTTGGTATCAATTTCGGCAATCAGTGACTGGATGGTACGGTAGGTATCACCAGAGAGCGTCACGGTATTTTCCAGTGCCTGCTGCGCCAGTGTTTTGACCGCATTTTCAACGGCACTACGGGTCTGATCACTTTGCGGACGGAATTCCTTACCGAGCAATACACTTAACTCATCAACCGTGTATTCTTTCGGCGTCTGCTCTTGTTGAGACAAGGTTTCTTCTTCAGGCGTGCTCATCAATTACTCCTTAGTTTCCGCACTTTCATCTGATTCTGGCGTGTTGCCTTCAGATGAAATACTGTCTTCAGGTTTTGGCGCTTCTGCCAGTGATTTCAACAGGGCTGGGTTTTGCAGGATTTCGGCAATCAGTTGTTCTGCCCCTGTTTTGCCATCCATATAAGACAGCAGGTTTGCCAGTTGGGTACGTGCTTCCAACAGATTGGCTAAAGGCTCCACCTTTTTAGCAATAGCATCTGGTTGAAAATCCTCCATTCTTTCAAAAACCAGTTCAACATTCAGTTTGCCATCATCCGTCAGGGTGTTATCAACCTGAAAGGCAGCCCGGGGTTTTATTGACTTCATGCGTTCATCAAAGTTATCAACATCGATTTCCAGAAATTTCCGATCAGGAACCTCTGGCTGGGGTTCTGTGGATTTCCCTGCCAAATCAGCCATAACCCCCATGACAAACGGCAATTGAATCACTTTTTCTGAGCCATAAAGCTCGACATCGTATTCAATCTGGACACGGGGAGGGCGATTTCGAGCGATAAATTTTTGTCCACTGGATTTCATGACAAATTCTCCAATACTGGCTAGATAGTTACTGGCTAAATAGTTTTTTAAAATGATAGGAGTATCCCTTACCCCGCGTGGCACGCGGGGTAAGGGATACCGCATGCGGATACTCTCACTATTATGAAAAGGTATATAGATAGAAAGATTAAGAGTGAAGTGAAATAACTCTTGGGATAAATATAAGAACTAATTAATCTGTGTCAGAGTAATCATCAGAGTAATCGTTAGAGTAATTATTAGAGTAATTAGTAGAGTCATCGGTAGAGTTGTCGGTATTACCAAAGATAATGGCAAGCTGATGTAGCCCTTCTGGCGCAAGATCGTAGATAATATTGATAAAATCACGATCAATCAGGCGTTGAATACGATCAATCATCATTGGAGCAGGATGGCTTGGTTCATATGTGAGAAAATAGTTTTTTGCTTTTTCTAACAACATACGTGCTTCATCACGATTATTGATTTCTACTTGATACCAATCATTAGATGAAAACGAATTTGTCGGATCGCCTGTATTTGTTGATAGTTGTTCCGTGGGAATTTGTAATGTTGTTTTTTTTATCGTTGATGCTGATTCAGGTGTTGTTTGATTGTCAGCAGTAATCGGAGTGTTAGTTAAAGATCCATTTAACATACTGAATTCAATTACTGTATCCAGATGTTTTATAAGCCTTGAGAGTTCTGGCATATGACCGGCGGATAAGCGTTGGCAGATAATATCACATAGGGCTGTAATATGATCACGAATGGTGGCTAACACGGATATTTCATGATAATTATTTGCCTGTTTTAATTCATCGAGCAAGAAAGGACGCCCACCAGTATAACCATTGATTGATGTTATTGAACCGTCTAATAATGAATAGACATCATGGAATGATAATTCCTGTATAACCCCTTTCAACAGAATGGCATGCTGTACTTTTAACATCAAAGGAGAACCATCCTCAATATCGGCTAGTGAGTTAAGACGGAATACTGGGTCGTATTCACCATCAAACTCCAGTTTTGGCCACACCTCATCCCAATAGCGTTCCAACGTTTGTCTGAGAAGATCCAGACCGTCGGCATACCCGGATAATCCCCGTATTTCTACCCATGCATGCATCAGGGCAATGATAATGCGCAGATCTTTCGTTCGGGACAGCAGCAGGTTCGTGGCCTGTTTTTCCACTTCTCGCCAATTCGGTGGCTCTGCCGGGCTAATAAAATCACCAAATTGCTGTTCTGTTTTACCAATGAGGCTTTGCTCTAATTGCAGAAAATCATCATCATATTCGAGATTCTCTCCGCAGGGAGACTCGTTGCTGATTGGCGCAAGTAATGCTTCAATATTCGTGCTGTTTTCGTGGCTCATAGCGTTTATATGCTCTTCATATCCGGGCAGGAAAATTCAGGTAGATTAAACGGGCTGAAAATACTGTTTGGTGTAAATGCCAGTACGACGGTATGGCCTTTGATATTAAACGTGGCCTGTAGCAGGCCAGTATCAACATGCCTGACTCGTTTGGCTTTATCTAATAACCGGTTCAGTGCCCAGGGGCCGGAAGTGGATAAGGTCGCTGTTGTGCCATCCACTAAGTTCAGCTGAATGCTGGTCTGATCCACACCGGCAGATCCCGGCCAGTTGATGAGTTGTGAGATCTGAGGGCCGTGGCTGTACTGTAATCGCTGTCCTCCGACATCCAGAACCATGCTCAGTATTTGGTTATCCATGCTGACTGGCTGAATTGTGACAGTAAATGATGGTGTGGCGGCGTTGTTAGTAAAAAACGTGTTACTAATGAGCTCTGCTTGCTGAAAAAGCCAGAGTAATTTTGTCTCCCCGGGCAGAACGTTATCATCTGCACTGCGAATAAGCTGCCATTTTGATTGGGATTTATCGACTTTGCCCTCTAAGTTTTTTTTGTAAAAACTATCCATCAGGCCTTTTTCGGGAGCAAACATGTGAGCCATATCATCTGGTTTGATATCGACATGTGAAGTAGGCATCAGCGGATAACGATTCAAGATGGCCTGACGGCAAAAACTCCCGATATCTGAGATGAAAAGTTTAACGATAGTCTTCATATCACTGAGTCGTGTATCACTGTTGGCACCGGTGGCCAGTGAGGAGACCATATCCCGGAACGGTACTGGCAGAGATTCCGAGGCTGTCTGAAGTTGAGTGATAATCTTATTGGGAGGAAAAACAGGATCGGAATTAACGGCATCCTGTACGGAAGCCAGATACTGATATAACTCACCAATTTTTCTCAAAATATCATCGAAAGGTATTTGCGGGCTTTTTCCATCCGGATTTTTTGCCAAAGCGGTAATTTGGGCAAAATGCGTTTCTAATTGATATTCCGGTGAGAGTTGCCCGTTATTCTGTAATATCATCTGTTGGGGAGCCAGATTTGGCTGGTTATTGGCTTTTTGGGCTAGGTTACTGGTCTTGTTGCTTAAACTTCCCAGTTTTCCTATGTTATTTCCTTTATTCATCAGGTTATTAAATGGATCGTTCAATGTCAGATTTTTACTGATATTGACCAGCAGAAGACGCAGGGGTGAACTCGGAGAAGAGAGCAAGTGTGCAGTGTCGGCCCGTTCCGTTAAGTCATCGATATGTTTTAAACGTATATCATTCAGAAAGCTATCCCATTGATAAATATAGTCATTGATGTAAATTTGCCGGACAGATTGTTCTATCCGTTTAATCGCCTGTTTCTTGGCATAAGAGCCCAGCACCCAATTATCTTGTGTATAGTAAGTCTCAATCACCTCAACCATCTCTTTGACGATTTTTTGATAGCCGGCTGGTGTAAACAGCCTCGGTACTTCACTGGGTACACTACTGATATGAGAAAATGCCAGATCAGCCTGTGGGCCGGCAAGAGTAACTAAATTGACCGGTGCTAAATCGGGGCTGTTCAGCAGCGTGTTTTGTAATCTGGCGTAGATTCGTACTGCAAGAGGTGTACTGCTGATGAACGCCTGCCTGCTTTCAACCAGTGAGCGATCATAGACATAGGGTGACGTGACAGGTTGGTCACCTAGTAACTGGCTGAGATGCCAGCCCAGTTGCTGGAATTGTATCTGGGACGTATCTGAAGCTAAATCTGCTTTCAGGTATCGCATGACCCAGTTACGCAGGAAATTACCATCATAATGGGCGGGTTGATATAACATCTGATATGCCTTTAATGTGGTATAGGTCTTATCGATATCATTATTACCGACCTGTTGTAGCTGATCGGTGATAAGCCTTGTTACATATGGTAGTAGCAATGACTGTAGTGCCTTTGTATACAAGTCATGTCCCGCATTGTCGACCAGTTCACCCGTGTACAAGCCCATGCGATAAGATATCGGTGGGTCGTCCAGCGAAAAGTACTGGCTTTGGGCCAGACCAGCCAGATTGTTCAATAGCGGCAATAAGTTATAGATATTATGGGCTTCATCAGTATCAGCACTGTTTTGCTTTAATTCATTGCTCAGTTGCACAATCGAGGGTATTTTGGCCTGAGTTTCAGCAAGATAATTTTTATTATTGTGGTAACTGGTCAGAAAAAAAGTGATTACCGCGCCCAGAATCGTGATTAGCGCTATGTAACCTAACCCGTTAAACAGGCGATTTTTGTATATCCACCAACGGTTATAACCGGCCAGTCCGGCTTCCTGAAAAATACTTTCCAGTAAATTTTTCAGAAAGTACGGCTGGTGAGCCTGAGAGCGATAGCGTATTCCTTTATCCTCGTCACTGCTCCACGACATGGAAAGATTGTTGTTATCCGTAGGTAACTGAACATTTTGATTAAATTTAGCCATCACATGATCAAGCGGTACACCTTCCTGTTTACCGCTGGTGAAATAGAGCCCTCGGGGATAACTGGGGGCTTCGAACCCGGATCGGGCAAAGAGAATCTCAAGATACTGGGCAATGCGCGGATGCAGGGCAGCAAACTCTTGGGGAAACAGATAACTTTCAGCTGACTGGCGTGGATTGGATTCATTCAGCAAAATATAGGGTAACTCAGCGTTCAGTCGCCGCTGTAACTGGTGGTACTGTTCGTCAAAGACAGTCTTGATCTTCCAATCCATTTTGTTGTTCTGTGGAAAGTTGTTGTTCTGCGGAAAGGTAAATCCCCAGATTTGCTCGCGTGATGTTTTATCAAGGCCTGTAAAATAGGCAGTAAAGCCGTTTAATAAATCGGTTTTTGTTATAAAGAGATACACCGGAAACTGAATCTTAAATTTTTCATGTAATTCTGATAAGCGTCTGCGCAGCATGTAGGCATGTTGATCACGGGCATCTGTTGATGGGTTCATCAGGTCTTCCACACTGAGTGTCAGGATAACCCCATTAATGGGTTGACGGGGACGGTATCTTTTTAACAGGCGAATAAATGTTTTCCATTCCCTGAAATTGGATTTTTGGGCCGTATTATCCTGAATGGTATAGCGTCCGGTTGTATCCAGCAGAACGGCTTCCGTTGTGAACCACCAGTTACAGCTATTCCTGTCCTGCATATTGTCGGGGGCTGATTTGCCGAAATAATCTAACAGGGGAAAATTCAGGCCGGAATTCGCGACGGTGGTTGTCTTGCCGGAACCCGGCGCGCCGATAACCAGATACCAGGGTAGCTGATACAGATATTGACGGCTGAAAAGCCCCCTTAGCGTGGGTTTGTTTTTACCATTCAGGGCAGAAAAATATGCTTTTCTCAATAACTTTACGGCCTCAGAAAAACGCTCTGGCAAGGTCAGATATGATTCATCGTACGGTTTTTCCGGTGCCTCTTCTGAATCATCATCTTTGATACTATTCAGTTGGTTAGCCAGTTTTTTGTTCAGCCAGGACCGGTATAAACGAGGGATGAGTAAACTAAGGAGCCAGATAAGATAAAGAGCGATAATAGTGGCGACCCGTATTTCAATTGATTGAAACGGGATAATTTTATCAACAGAAATAATGGGACCCCAGAAACCGATAATGAAGGCAATGATTGTTATTCCGATAAAGCTCCATGTCAGCCGACTGGTGATAATAGCAAGGAGTACATTCAACATCTTCGTTCCTTCACTTTGTTTGCGAATCAGGAGCCACTGACAGCGTGATTTCTACTCGTCTGTTTTTAGCCCGGTTGGCGGGTGTGTTATTGGGTACCAGAGGGTTTTCGGCACCTTTTCCTTCTGTTTTGACCCGCTCTGGTTGATCCAGATAGCGCTGGAGCTCTTCTTGGACCGATTTGGCTCTGGTCAGCGATAATGCGTAATTAGATTTAAAAGGGGCTGAAGCAATGGGAATGTTATCGGTATACCCGATGACTAAAATTTCGCCGGGATAATAATTCATCTCCTCGGCAATACGCTGAATAACGTTTAAGTAACTTTTTTTTATTTGAGCGGAACCAGATTTGAATACACCATCACCTTTCAGAGTAATCACATTACCTGAAATCGTTAAGAGCCCAGCAAAGATTTCATTCTGTAATCTATCTTGCAGGTTCAGTTTTTTTTCTTTTACTGGCTCAGGAGGCGGAGGTGGTGGTGATATTTTTCTGTCGTCGACATCGGGCTGAATTCTTCTGTCATAGACATCGGGCTGAATTCTTCTGTCGTAGACATCAGGCAGACTGATTTGGTAAATAGAAGACACAACTGGGGTAATGATATTACTCAGTCGCCAGTTCAGGCTGATATACAGGATGCAACTCAAAAAGCACAGAAACAGCAGACAAAACCATATGGACAAAAAAGGCTTCCAGGATTTATTGGGTTTTTTAAGCGAATGCAGGTTTGGGGACAATTTAGTCGGATAATGACCACGAATTGAATGAATTAACTGGTACAGGCGTTGTTTGAGTGTTTCTAGCTGAGAGCGGCCGTTATCCATGATACGGTAGCGCCCCTCAAATCCGAGCTGAAGACAAAAATTAATTAATTCCAGCAGGAATAAATTTTCTTTGGGGCTTTGTGAGAGTTTAGCCAGAAGCTGGAAGAATTTCTCACCGCCCCAGGTCTCATTGTGAAATGTAACCAACAATCCGCTACCTGACCAGACACTACGACTTCCCCATGGCGTCAGTGCAGCAGCCTCGTCTAAGGCGGTGCATAGGCAATAACGCGCCCCGATAATGACTTCATAGGAGAGACCGGCCTGTTGGCATGCGACTTCAAAGTGCCGTATCTCATCGATCAGATGTTGTCGTAAATTTGTGGGATTCGGGTGAGAGGTGGTATGCCGGATTTTCGGGATCGTATTCAGCAGAGGATTGGCTGCCGTTACCAACGGATTATCACAGATTTCATCAGAAAGCCATGTCTGATCAATATGTGGTTCTTTTTGTCTCATCATAGGCATTGTCACTTCTGTTTAGGCTGGTTACGGACAGCCCAAAGCTCCATATTTAAACCGGGAAAATCACCCGCCAGATGTAATGCAATACCCCCGGCTTTATCCATTTGTTTCCACAAATCGCCATCTTTTATTAGTTCGAAATAGATATATCCTGAGTGCCAGGGAATTTGTCTCGGCACGGATGGCAAGGCCCGTATTGGAATACCGGGTAACTGCAACTGTACTAATTCACGGATGCGGCCAACAGGCGCAATTTTCATCTGAGCCGGAAAGTGGCTCATTAAGGTTTCATTGGAAATATCGGCCTGAACCGCCAGAATAAAGCTGAAGGTATTCACCATATTGGCATTAGGTAGTGTGGCGATATTCAAGCCATGAGAATATTCGGTCAGCGGCAACTGGATAGCGTGCTCTTCCAGAATAATGGACAATCCTTGACGCAGGTGGAACATCAGCTGATTGAAACACTGGGTCAGATTGTCATGTTTATAGAAGGGAAGATTTTCGTCAGGTAAGCGGTTTGGAGAAAATGTTGCCAGTTCGCTGGCAAATTGCAGCCATTCACTGAATAACCTTTCCGGATGCAATAACGGTAAATTGCGTGCGTGATTAACCTGACCACTGTAACGATTGACCAGAGACAGTAAGAGAAAATCCATGACTTCTGAATCATTGTGTTGTCCTAACTGTAATAAACGCTTGCTTATCTGCTGGCGGCGTTGTTCCAGTAATCCCTGTATATCCGTCACAAATCCGGCTACCTGCGGGCTGGCATAACAGTTGAGCAGAGGAGGAATAAACTGTTGATCAAGATATATTTTATTATCACTGGTTCTGTTTACGACGTGAACCATTTTCAATGCCGTCCATTCCGGCGTTAAATCCGATTCCGCCATCAGGCGCAGGCGCATCCTGCCGAATTGCAAAGCTGCACTGCCCACGGACATGGCATTAAAGTCATTGACCTCAGTTTCAAAACTGATGAAACGCGCCAGTGAATTTTTCTGTTCACTGAAAATTACCTCTTCTCTACCCCGACGAAAGTGGGGAAGCGCCAGCATGACATTAATATCGGTTTGATTTTCAGCGAGTTGTAAAGGCTCTGGCGCGTTAGCACCATCAAAACTGAACGGGGTACCATCCGGAAATATACCGCTTGCAGAGGAAAGCATGACTTTCCCTTGATTGAGAAATTCCTGATTCAGTTCGAGCGTCAGAAAGCCCCAATAATAAGACAGTTGGGCTTTCCCCCAATCACGGACATAGGCTTCCAGATAGCTTTCAGCTTGCTGGAAGTGATGAGGGCGCAAAAACATCCCTTCTGTCCAAATGACTTTTTCGGATTTATTCATGATGTTTTTCAGTCCATGTAGCGCAATTTAGATCCTGAGTTAAACCTTCGTTGGTCACTTTAATGCACACCTGTAGTTTGTCAGGGGCAGAGCGCCAGAATTTATAAAAGGGGGGCTTTTCAGGTCGTGGCGCCGGAAGAGCAATACGCCATTTTTTCTCATCCCACTTACTGTACTCGGCAATAATGCCAATGTATTTGATATCCGGCTGGCTTTTCTCCTGTAGGATATGGGGCTGTTTGGTTGGCAGGATAAAAAACTGATCCTCATTAACCAATTTATCCCCAAGGGAGCCATTGGTGTTGCTCTGTAGTGAAAAAAAATCAGAATTCATAAATTCTTCTTTTGATTTAAGAAAGAGCACATCAACTTTCAGGGGAGCGGCATCATTGACATTCTGAACGAGATAAAAAATTAATTGATAGGGGGGGCGTTTCTCCGATTGTGACATGCAGCTAGTCATGATTAGTAGCAATATGAATAAGAGACATTTTTTCATTGCGGCGTGAATTGAATACTGCATTTTTATAAAAAAGACTTTTTCCAGCATAGAATATAGATCATCAGTTTCATTGATTATTCTCGTATAGCCAGTATGGAATAAAATAAAGGTTGAGAAGCAATTAGGCTGTTGAAATCTGGACTTTATTCTGGCTGGGACTAGTACGGCTGCCGGTAGCATTGGTTGAGTTCTGCATTGTAGGACAACTCATGTGTGTTACAGGCGATTTGTTAACTAAAACCTTATTCGCTCCTGATGTATGTTTTGATGGGCCTTTCACCGTACCAGATGTTGTACCCATATTTATCCCGGCTTCATCGCCCGTTGTCATGGCACTGGTTGCCATTATATTGTGGGCAGTAGCCCCTGCAAATAAGATGTTCGTGACGTTAGTAATATAAGTCTTTCCCTGAGCGCTATTAGAATACGGGGTGGGGGTTGGTGTAGGGGGAGTCAGGCAGACATCCGGTGAAGCCTGATCTATTCCCCCGTCTTGCGTATTGGCAAACATAATATCTCCTTAACCGATATGAATTTGTTCAGCGTCTATTTTGGTGATGGCTTTTGCTGATATGATCGTATTTTTGGCATGCAGGCGGAGATAGTTTTCAGTCTGAATATCTAACTGACCTGCTCGCACCTGTTCTGTCTGAGCGGTATGACGAAACAGGCGGTGGCTGAGTTGAGTGACAGTCTGCCAAACCGATTCTAATTTATTGCCTATGAATTGGGTGATTGATACCCATGCGTACAGAGACTCCCCCATATATTGCATTTTTTTGATCTGACAGTTTCCGCTGTTGGCATCAACATTCAATTCATGACTGTTTAAGGTTAAATTACCCTTAGATGCAATAGTCAGATCACCGGATACACTTATTTCTGCCGATTGTTGTTCAGGACGTTCTAATATAGCCAGCACCCAGAATTGCCCCGCCACTTTTGTGACTAATACGGTATCTTCCGGTTCAGGAGTCAATAAGCAGCTGGCAGCCCGCCGACAGTGCAATCTCTCACCTGAACTTTCTATCATGAAACTGCCGTCCTGAAGGCGTCTGATAATCTGGCCTGCCAGCTGTTGTGAAGGTTCATCCATGAGTAAGGGTGAATAAAACGCATAAGAAGGGTCTAACATTTAAATTCTCCTGATAGTCATGAACCCAATAGTTATAATGGTGTTTCCTTGTTCGATGTTTGCGAGCAGCTTATCTGCTGGTAATAAATTCATATGACTTCCTTATCACGCTTAGGCAGCGTCTTGATGCCTTGCAGATAAGCCCCTTCAAACAGGGTTGCATCATCAATCACAGATTGGGAGATATCGGTTCGGAACAAATTTGCGCCCCGTAAATCTGTGCCGTTAAGGAGGCATTTCTGCATCAGAGTACACATGAGGTTAGCCCGGTTTAAGCAGGCATCCCGCAAATCAGTTCTGATAAAGAGGTTTTTTACCGCATTCAGACCTTGCATTTCTGCCGATCGGCAGTCCGCTTCGCTCAAGTCGCTGTTATTCAGCGTTGCACAATGAAATCGAGCCTGTATCAGAGGCATTTGACGTAAGTTACATTCTGTCAGTGTTGCCTGTGTAAAATCGGCCTGATTAAGCGTACTGTTCATTACAAAAGCACAATTCAACAGGCGGGCTGAACAAAATCTGATGTAATCTGCTTTCGTTTCTATCCATGAACAGTTTTCAAGTTGTGCCACGTCAAAAATGGTATTGCTCAGTTGACAATAGAAAAATGTGACGTTGTTCAGCATTGCGTGATTAAAGCAGAGAGCGGGGAGTTCCAGTTCTGTCAGAGTGCAGTTATTCCACTGTGAATATTGAAAGTCACAATGTGTAATAAGGACCTGTTTCAGGAAAAGATCCGTGAATAGGGTGTGGTTGAATTGACAGTGAGTAAACCGGGCTTCTTCTAATTGCGTTTCATTGAAATGAGAGGCAGAAAAGTTACTCTGTTCACACTTAACCAGAGCCAGATTGGCTTTATTCAGTTTCACATCAGACAGGGAAGCATGACAGAACTCCGCTCTGGTCAGGTTTGCTTCGCTGAAATCGGCTTCATCCAGTTGACTATAATTAAAGCAGGCACCTTCCAGCAATGCGCCGGAAAAGTTAGCGCCGCGCAGATCCATATGGGATAAATCTGCACCAGTAAAATTCATCCCATTGAAATTACCTCCTTGCGCCATGATCTCTTGTGCCATTTTTTGTTTGTCAAATCCGGTATCTTGCTTTTCTATAGTGGCGAGTTTTGTATTAATACCTTGTTGTTCGGCTTTAGCCATCATGTCGGCCTGTTGCAGTTCCACCTCGGCGCGTTCTTTAGCCGCTTCCTGTTCGATTTTTTCCACAAATTCAGGCAGTTCATCCATTCTGGGATGAGGTGAAGGCATGGCAGACGGAAAAGCAGGGGGAACAATCGCATTGATATCAACATTCTGTTCAGGCAAACGCTCTTTTTGCTGTTCACGCAGATGTTGTTCGCGGAGATGCTTTTCACGATTAAGTACACGTTCCTGTATCGGACTGCTTTCTGTTGGGAGTTCTGTATCTATCCACGGGCCGATAATTTCCTCAGGAATAAGATCTTTTTCCCTGAATGTATACAACATGCGTTTTTCTTTATCTGTGCGCTGTCTGGCTACTTCCAGATAATGCTCGGCTGGTCTCGGATTATCCTGCTGTTCCAGCGCGGAGATGATTTGTGATACATCGGTAGCATCGCCTTCATTGATCATTAAACAGCCATGCCATATCAGGATCATTTGTTCCAGATGAGGGAAAAACCACACGGTTGTCTGGCGCATGATAACTTCTTCGACAATCTCTTGATCAAGACGTAATCGCTTGATAAAGCAACGGGCGTTCCAGGCAGGCAGGCAGCCTTCCTGCACCGGCTTTTTAGGGTGCATATTCTCAATACGCCATGCCGCATTAGCGGGCAGGGTATGCAACTGCTCCCACCATTGATCTTGTGGAGCGGCATTGAATAACCGCCAGTCAATATCATGGGCATAGCCCGGAAATTCGTTTTCCAGCCATTCCTTATCATATTGCCTACCAATACGCTCAAAGCGGCGTGGCCATGTAAAATCCAGCGGACAAAAACTGGCAGGTTCAGGTGTATCTTCCGGTGATAACAGTTGCTTGTTGAATGTTTCAATATTAGGTAATGGATGAATTCTAGTGTCGACTTCCAGCATTTCGGGTGTAAAGCCAATGCCGTGTGGGTTATCATCATAATCTTCTCCCCCAAAAGCCCGGCTCCAGTCCAGTCGCATTTGTTCAAAAGCCCGTGGTTTTGAAGGTGTGTCTCCAATCCAGTGACGATCACCAAAGACAGCTAATTTTTTTTCTAACTGTTCAACTTTAATGCGTGCTGTGCAAGCGGTTTTATCTTCCTGATGGTTGGTATAGGCATAACCGGTTGCCAGAAATTCAGGGAGGGATTTAGGCATGGCAAGATCAATGATCCCATTACAAATTTTCAATTCTTTTTCTGCCAGTTGCCAAAGCTCAGGTTCCGGTCTCAGGCAGGGAGTTGCGCCCATATCAGTCAGAGCCATGACAGAGATCCCAAGGTGATTTCTTTGCATCCAGCGATAGGGTCGATAAAGTAGACTTAAACGTAATGGCTTGATAACTTTCATTGAACACCTACAAATTGCATCAGTAGAGAATTAACCAATCATGATTAATGCACTGGATAGGGCTATTTTTGTAGAGCCGTCCATTTCAATAGTGGATGAGCTGAAGGTGATGCTTGATCCGCCCTTTACTTCAATAGTTTTGGTGACAGACTTGTTCCAAGTTCCTTCAACGTTACTTTCTTCATTTCCCTTAATGGATTCTTCTTTGTTACTACTAATATCTGATTTATAATCGCCTGTTATCTTATATTCAATTCCACCACTGGTGACTTCAATTTCTTTACCATTAGCCACGGTTGTTTTTTGCTTATTATTGAAAGTTGATGTTTCTTCTTGTTCAACAGTCGTATTGCGTTTTGCTTTATAGGTAAAGTTTGCATCTTGTTCTACAGTATCGTCTTGTTTTTTCTTTATCTCGGTTGTACGCGAACCGTCTATGGAAATTTTTTGATCATTCTCAACAGAGATATCCATATCTTTTTCGGCATGCACAGAAAAAGATTCTTTATCTTGTGCATCATCAATAAATAAATAACTGGCATTACCATTTCCTCCCTGTATGCTTCGGGACATAAAACCCATTTTTGTTGCTTCTGTCGGCAATTCCCACGGCGGCATATTTTCTTTGTTAAAAGCACTGCCGATTATCATTGGCCTATCAGGGTTCCCATTGATAAAACTGACAAAAACTTCATCCCCGACTCTTGGGAGCTGGATTGCCCCGTATCTAGTGCTGGCCCAAGTGTTAGAACAACGTATCCAACAGGAACTTGTATCATCTTTGGCACCTTCTTGATCCCAATGAAATTGAACTTTGATCTGAGCATATTCATTTGTCCAGATTTCCTTGTCATTCGCGCCAACGACTACAGCTGTTTCTATATTGGCGACTGGCCATGAGGTTAAGCGAGGAGCTCGCCAGTTTATTTTGGCTGGGATAGCGGAGAAACTGGTTTCAATTTTGAATGTATCGTCATCACCAAAAGAACTGCTTTGTTCAGAAAGGTTATAGGTGGCACCCACAATCAGATATTCACCATTATCTTCCTTCCTGAATGCGTTAGAGAGGGTAAAGGTATATCCCGGGGCGATACCAGCTTCAAGGCTTTTGGCTTTAATATGATGGCAATCAGCTGTATAGGATTGTTGTAAAACCAGAATATAAGACTTTCCTTGAGATGCTTGAGTATAGTTCCCGGGCCATTCATATATTTTTGTATTATGGACTGAAGTGTCAGGGTTTTGTTGAGTTTCCAGTAACTGAGCCCGGGGTTGAAGAAAATTGTAATCATTCGTTGCATAGACTTTTGGTGCAATAGAATAACTTACATTCCAATCATACAAATAGTTCTTTTCCTTATTATGTACCGGAGGAAAATGATTTGGATAATATTCTATGTCTGAATAACCAGATAAGGATGAATGAGATTGCGGAGAATCAGCTAAAACAAGAGTATGATCTTCAATAGTATGTTGAAAATAATAATAAATACCTTCTTGCTCCATTATCCTGCTGATAAAGTTGAAATCAGTCTCACGATATTGAGTACAGTATTCAATTTGTTGGTATTTTGAGGTTAATTCGTTTTTAAAATCAATATTGTGTTTATCCAATACATCTTTAATGATTTCAGGCGCAGTTTTATTTTGCCATATCTGGCACCCTTTACTATTTTGCAAAATTGATAATTTTGGCTTAAGAATAAATTTATATTGGTAGAAATACTGGTTATAAAAATCGCAAACAATCGCATCACTTATTATACCGTTCAGATAACGTGCTTTTGCTGACGGGTTATGAGGAGAGGTTATCTCGATGGAAATTGATTGTCCTCTTAGTGATTTGATATCAATATCTTTTTTTTTACTTATTAACACAGTATTAAAGCTATAGATTGTTGATAGCTTTTCCTCACCTTCTAATGAGTTAAAAATCAAATCATCTTCACCCAGCGGAGTATGAGCAATAATATATCTTTCCATTGTGAGTACCTTTTTTAAATTAAAAGCTACCGCATGAACCTTGTAATAAAGGGCCTGATTAAGACGTTAAATTTTCACTACCATCTGCTGCTTTTAATTAACTACAACCAGTCAACAATATTCCATTATGCAAACCATAACGCAACAAAATTATCACTCATTAACTTAATTTTTACAAAATGGGGCGCAATATCACAAAGTGATGTTTTTTTAGTAAGGTGATTATGGTTTTGTCTTAGGACTTGTCTAAAAAATAATCTCTATATGAAACTTGTTATTTTTTAAATATTAATTGCCTTTATTTGGGTTAATATTTGTAATCGGGTATACGTTTTCGTAATGAATAGTGATCAAGATCAATTATGGGAATGCTTTTCATTCAGCCAGTATGGTCGAAAGGAATAAATAAGTGTCAGGGGTAAATAAGAGAAGCTGACAAAGTAAGATCAGAGATGGAAATAAAGAAGAGTAGGGAGGAGGGGAATAAGAAAGATTGGCGGTAACTATGCAAAGTACTTTACAAGGTTATACAAATTACCGCCGAGAATTACTTAATGAAACAATGTGTTGCCGATCCCTGAAAGCAAGGAAGTACATTGTTTTCAGTAAATAATTTATTTTAACACGGTTAATGCGCTGTCATAATCAGGCTCGTTAGTAATCTCATCGACGAGCTGGCTATAAATAACATTATTGTTTTCATCCAGAACAATGACAGCACGTGCAGTCAATCCACCTAATGGACCCTGGCTAATGGCTACACCGTAATTTTCGTGAAACTCACCACCACGCAGTGTTGATAGAGTGACAACATTTGAAAGGCCTTCAGAACCACAAAAACGGGATTGTGCAAAAGGCAGGTCTGCTGAAATGCAAAGTACGACAGTATTGTTCAGTTCACTGGCATGCTGGTTGAATTTACGTACAGAAGTTGCACAAACGCCTGTATCAATGCTTGGAAATATATTGAGTACCTTACGCTTCCCTACATATTGGCTCAGTGCCACGTCAGTAAGATCTTTAGCTACCAGCGTAAATTCTTTTGCTGTTTCACCTGCTTGTGGAAAATGCCCGGCTACAGTGATATCGCTACCTTGGAACTTGACGGTTTGTGTCATGGTTTTATCCCTCTATATAAGTAAACTGCGGTGCCAGTGTAATGGAATAGTGCGATCTTGCCCACAAAAATAGCTGTAATATTTATAAATACTCATCTATTGTTTAATTAACAGTGTCTTATAATTTATTTTAGGATAATTATTAGACCAAAAGAGTAAATATTTATGCATAATTTTACCTTGTTCCCTTCTGTATTACTGATGACAGGGCTTGCCTTGCCGCTTTCTGTTTATGCAGCTGATGTTCCTGTAGGAACTCAGTTAGACCCTCATCAGGAGCTGGTTCGCCATTTGAAAGATGAACCCGCATCACTTGACCCGATTAAGTCCTTCGGTTTAATAGAAGCGCAAGTGTTGCGTGATTTACTGGAAGGTCTCGTCAATCAGGATGCTTATGGTAAGCCTGTTCCGGGAGTTGCGGTTAACTGGAAGACGACAGATAACAAAACATGGATATTTACGCTACGACAGGATGCTCGTTGGTCTAATGGTGATAAAGTTACGGCCTCTGATTTTGTATATAGCTGGCAGAGGCTGGTTAATCCTAAAAATGCCTCTTCATTTTCTTGGTTTGCTGCTCTGTCAGGAATTCAGAATGCCCAGAAAATTATAGACGGTAAATTACCGCCGGAAAAATTAGGTGTTGAAGCACTTGATGCTTATACATTACAAGTGACTCTGGATCGCCCAGTGCCTTATTTCCCCAATATGACTACTCACTTTAGTCTTTACCCGGTGAATAAACAGAGCGTTGAAAAATACGGTAATGACTGGACCAAAGTAGGCTATTTGGTGGGTAACGGTGCTTTCATGCTGACAGGGCGTGTAGTCAATGAAAAAATTGTTCTGTCGCCTAACCCTTATTATTGGGATCACAAGAAAACAGTACTGAAGAAAGTGACGTTTGTACCAATCAATCAGGAATCTCATGCGGTTAACCGTTATCTGGCAGGGGATTTGGATATTACTGAATCTTTCCCTAAGAATATGTACCACAAGTTACTGCATGATATCCCGGGAGAGGTGTTCACGCCGGATCAACTGGGAACGTACTACTACGCTTTTAATACCCAGCGGGCACCGACCAATGATATCCGTGTCCGGCAGGCGCTTGCCATGACCATCGACAAGAGTCTGGTTGCAGAAAAGATATTAGGCACAGGTGAAAAACCCGCATGGCATTTTACGCCTGACGTTACCGCCGGATTTCGGCCAGAAAACAGTCAGCAACAGGTGATAACTCAGCAGGCGAGGGATAGAAAAGCAAGATTGCTGCTAAAAGAAGCGGGTTATGGCCCTGATAATCCATTAAAACTTTCTTTGCTCTATAACAATTTAGAGAATAACCAACGTATTGCCATTGCAGTCAGCTCAGAGTGGAAGAAAAAACTGGGTGTTGAGGTGAAGTTAGTCAATCAGGAGTGGAAAACTTACGTTGATAACCGGAATACCGGTAATTTTGATGTAGTCCGGGCATCATGGACTGGAGATTATAATGAACCATCAAGTTTTTTATCTCTTTTGACATCAACACATAGCGGAAATCTGGCTAAATTTCATAACCCGGCTTATGACGCTTTGTTAAAAGCAGCCAGTCTGGAAACAGACGATGAAGCCAGAAACCGGGATTACAATCAGGCTGAAAAAATGATTGAAGAACAGGCTCCGATTGTTCCTATTTATCAGTACACCAATGGTCGGTTAATCAAAAAATGGTTAAAAGGATACCCGATCACCAATCCTGAAGATGTGGCTTATAGCCATACTATGTATATCATTAAAAAACATTAAATGTTGAACAGGAGCGGATGTGGAAACGATTTATGGCTCAGCATTTAAAGGTTCAAATGCTGTGTATGCCTGCCAATTGAATGGGAAGGGTGGTACTACAGGTTTTAGCGAAAGTGTATCTGCGACAGCAGGGCAACCATTCTGGCAGCATCTTGATTATAAAAATCAGGGCAGTTATCAATGGATTATGAAAACGAACCAACTACCCGTTCCGGTAAAAGAAGGGCTGGTGGGTGAGAGTATTCGGCCCAAACTCATTCGTACCGGTGAAGGGGCGATGATTATGTTGCGGACCATTAATCGCAATGACAATGCCCGCTCTGATCATTTGGTATCATTTCGTATCTACATTAATGACAAGATAATTATTTCCAGCAGCCATAGAAAAGTTTATTCAGTTGATCAGGTTCTGGCTGATTTAAATAATGGCGTAGGCGCAAAAAATACAGGGCACTGGCTGGTTGAAATCGCCGATGCTATTACCGATGAAGTGAACGATTTTATTGAAGAGTTACATGATAACCTGATTGAGTTTGAGGATAACATTCTGGAGCAGAAGATCCCCGGACGAGGTGAGTTAGTGTTATTACGTAAGCAATTGATCGTTCTCCGTCGGTATATGGCACCCCAACGTGATGTTTTGACACGGCTAGCCAGTGAGAAGTTACCCTGGATGAGTGATGAGGCTCGTCATCTGATTCAGGAAATCTCTGATCGTCTGGGGCGTGGTCTGGATGATTTGGATAGCTGTATTGCAAGGACGGCGGTTCTTGCGGACGAGATTACGTCGATTATGGCGGATGCGATGAACCGTCGTATTTACATGATGTCGTTGTTAACAATGATATTCTTGCCAAGTACTTTTTTAACCGGATTATTTGGCGTTAACCTTGGCGGGATCCCCGGCAATAAGGATGAATTTGGCTTTGGTTTATTCAGCCTGCTGCTGTCGTTATTGATTGCGGGGTTCGCATGGTGGTTAAAGCGAAGTAAGTGGTTATAGGGAAAATTGCGATTGTCGTGAGCTCTGAACCGAATGTTCATTGAATCTGATGGTTAATTCATTCGGATTTGAGATATATCAATAATCAGTCTTTCAAGTTGAGGCACTATAACCCTGCAGGTGAATACAACGTTGAGCGATGAACGTTGTGCTCCATGATTGTAGTGTTTCTCATATTGAGTTTTATACCGATTATAATTGACATTATGCCGATACTAAAATCCTTAGCATCGGCTATTTTTTTATTACTTTATTTCGATAACATCCAGCCGATCTGCTTGAAAATCAATTTGTTCATCAGGTTCAATAGCAGGTTGTACGGGTAATTCCTCCCGATCAAACGCCAGATCTCCCCCACCAATAATTTCACTGTCGTGATTAATGCTTTTGAAGTCGAACAGATTAAAATCGCTGAGATGTGATGGAACCACGTTCTGTACCGCTCGGAACATAGTTTCAATGCGTCCGGGATAGCGTTTGTCCCAGTCACGCAGCATATCCTTGATAACCTGACGTTGCAGGTTCGGTTGTGAGCCACACAAATTACAAGGGATAATTGGAAATGCTTTTGCTTCTGCGTAGCGTTCGATATCTTTTTCCCGGCAGTAAGCTAACGGACGTATAACAATGTGTTTACCATCATCACTGATCAGTTTAGGTGGCATGCCTTTTAATTTGCCGCCATAAAACATATTCAGGAAGACAGTTTGCAGGATATCATCCCGATGATGCCCCAGAGCGATTTTGGTAGCGCCCAGTTCAGTAGCGGTGCGGTATAAAATACCACGGCGCAGTCGGGAGCAAAGAGAGCAGGTTGTTTTTCCTTCCGGGATTTTCTCTTTGACAATACCGTAAGTATTTTCTTCAACAATCTTATACTCGACACCCAGTTCATCCAGATAAACCGGAAGGATATGCTCAGGAAAACCCGGCTGTTTCTGATCCAGATTGACGGCGATAAGAGAAAAGTTAATAGGGGCACTTTTTTGCAGGTTCTGCAAAATAGACAGCAGGGTATAGCTGTCTTTGCCACCAGAAAGGCAGACCATAATGCGATCGCCTTCTTCGATCATATTAAAATCTGCAATGGCTTGCCCGACATCACGACGCAGGCGCTTTTGTAATTTATTAAAATTATACTGTTCTTTTTGAGTATTCATTTCTGGTTGTTCTTTATTGTTTCTGATGGCTGTTCGGCTAAAGGCCCTTAAAAATTACGATGATTTTATGGCGGAGAACATGAAAAGGAAACAATAATAGCGGATAGGAAGGGATTATCAATTAGAGTTAGCGAAAAAGGCTGCTTTCCCCATGCAGAAAAGGCAGCCTTTTTGTTCTTAATACTTATTTTTCAGCCGGAAAAACTGGCTGATTAGAACCAGAACACCCACTAATAGATAGGCAGCAAAAATGCCAATTAACCATTGCGGCATATCTAATGTCAGAAATGACCACTGTTTTATTGAACAATCGCCAAAAGCCTGAAATACGGAAGGTAGCCATTCATTTAATGGCAGCCATGACGGGAATCTGACAAAAAAATCACAGGTATTAAAAGGGCTGGGGTATAACTGCATCATGGTATGATCCCATGCCAGTTGTAATCCGTGCCATGAACTGTACAGCCAGAGTAAAATAGCCAGCCAGCGCAGAGGGGTTTTGGGGGCGATAGCTCCCAGTAGGGCCGCTCCGAAAATACCGAACAGAGCAACACGCTCATAAATGCACATTACACAGGGCTGTAACTGCATAACATGTTGAAAGTAAAGAGCGACAAACTCCAATAAAAGAGCTGTCAGCGCCATTAACAACCATGCGCTCCGCCCTTGGGAACTCCATTTTAGAAAATGTAACATTCTTCTTCTTCCCGTATCGTATATATAGGTGGCTATTTATTCTGCCGTTTCTGAAATCACAACAGAATCAATTTAAGATCAATTATGTTGTTTTTTTAAATTATCCCCATCCTTTTTCAAGTAGCCTCTTTATTGGCGGTGCAAATTCGTTCCTTTTCCGCCGGAAGCAATGTGAAATCGATTAGATATTCGAATGGATAAAAAAACCGGATAGGGGGATTTTACACCCTATCCGGCAGAATTCCTTAATAATAAATGTAAGGGATTATAGTGGGATGACCCAGCCAAGTTTTACAAGATATTCAGTAGCAGGCAGTAGCCAAAATTCAACACACAGCAGACCCACAAGGGTCATTACAATTGTGTAAGGTAGAGCCATTAACACCATGCGACCATAAGAAAGGCGAATCAGTGGCGATAGCGCTGATGTCAGCAGGAACAGGAAAGCGGCCTGCCCGTTTGGTGTCGCGACTGATGGCAGGTTAGTACCTGTATTAATGGCTACAGCTAAAAATTCATATTGCTGCTGTGAAATAAGACCACTTTTAAGTGCAGTCAGAGCTTCATTAATATAAACAGTACCTACAAATACGTTGTCAGATACGGCGGAAAGCAAGCCATTAAACAGATAAAACAGGGAGAGTTGCGAAGCGGGTGAGGATTGCAGTACAAACTGAATAAATGGGGTAAAGAGTTGTTGATCAATAATAACCGCAACCACAGAAAAGAAAACAGTCAGTAATGCAGTAAACGGTAACGCTTCCTCAAAGGCTTTGCCTAGTGCATGTTCTTCAGTGATACCACAAAAAGCAGTAGCCATAATAATCACTGACAGGCCAATCAACCCGACTTCAGCCAGATGGAACGCCAAAGCCACAATCAGCCAGATACCGATTAAGGCCTGAACAACAAGTTGAGCTTTTTCCTGACGGGTTCGTTTTTCACCCGCTTTTTTTGCATAGTCTTCCAAAACAGAGCGGACACGCTCAGGTAGTTCGGCCCCATAACCAAACAGCTTGAAATGTTCAACCAGCAGGCAGACTAGTAGGCCGCAGATAAAAACAGGTATGGTCACAGGAGACATACGGATAAAGAATGTTACGAAATCCCAGCCTACATGTTTTGCAATGATCAGGTTTTGTGGTTCACCAACCATTGTCATTACACCACCTAATGCCGTACCGACTCCGGCATGCATCATCAGGCTGCGCAGAAATGCCCGGAATTGATCCAGTGTCTGTCTTTTATCTTCATTATCAATGAATTGATCATCGTTAAGATCTGTGCCGCCATTATTCTGGCTGGAAAGATAACGATGATAAATAGAATAAAAACCAACAGACACGCTGATAACAACGGCTATAACTGTCAGAGCATCAAGAAAAGCAGATAAAAACGCACTTGCCAGACAGAAGGCCAATGCCAGCATTTTTTTGGAACGAATGCTTAAAAGTAGCTTAGTGAAAACAAATAGCAGAAGTTGCTTCATGAAGTAAATGCCGGCAACCATGAAAATCAGCAGCAGGATAACTTCAAGATTATTGCTGATTTCATGTCCTATCTGTTTTGGTGAGGTCATGCCGATAAGCACAGCTTCAATAGCAAGTAAGCCTCCCGGTTGCAACGGATAGCATTTTAACGCCATTGCCAGTGTGAAGATAAATTCCACAACGAGCATCCAGCCTGCAACGAAGGGACTGACATAGAAAAAAACCAGTGGATTGATGATAAGAAAAACAATGATAGCCAATTTGTACCAATCCGGCGAATTGCCGAGAAAGTTTTTCACCACTGCACGTCGGATACTGATTTCCATTATTATTAATATTCCTCTTCTGTGGATACATGAGACATTTCTAAAGCACAACATACCCGTTGTTTTTTCCGGTTGACTCTTGGTTGGTTGCGCTCACTTATCCCAGCCATATAGTGAGTTATTCCCCTTGGGGATGCTTCCTGACCGCCTTGATGCAACATGAAATACATTGAGTATCGTACGCTCTAACTGGTCGTAATTTAAGGGAATAATCTCATAATTAATTGGGTAATAATTATATTTTTTTATGACCTCTTTCACTCTTTCACTGTTTATTTACTATGTAACTATGTCGATCTGGCGCATTCTGGTATGATCAGTACCTATTATTAGCCAAGAAAACAGTTTTGGAATAGTTAAAATATGGTAATTAAGGCTCAGAGTCCTGCGAGTTTTGCGGAAGAGTATATCATTGAAAGTATATGGAATAATCGTTTTCCACCAGGCTCCATACTGCCAGCAGAGCGTGAATTATCTGAATTAATCGGTGTCACTCGTACCACTTTGCGTGAAGTATTACAGCGCCTTGCTCGTGATGGCTGGTTGACTATTCAGCATGGAAAACCAACGAAGGTCAATAATTTCTGGGAAACATCAGGTCTTAATATTCTGGAAACTCTGGCCCGTTTAGATCATGATCGTGTGCCTCAGTTGGTCGATAATTTATTATCAGTGCGCACAAATATTGCGGCTATTTTTATCCGTACTGCATTCAGACATAATCCGGAAAAAGCACTGGAAGTTCTGGCTGAAAAAGATAAAGCAGAAGACACTGCGGAGTCTTTCAGTTCTGTGGATTATGATATTTTCCGTGGATTAGCGTTTGCGTCAGGGAACCCTATTTATGGTCTGATCATTAACGGATTAAAAGGGCTTTATACTCGTGTTGGTCGTTATTATTTTTCGAACCCCGAGGCCCGTAAACTGGCTCTGAATTTTTATCAGCAACTGAGTGAACTGTGCCGGGAAGAAGCCTACGATAATATCATGGAATGCGTACGCAATTATGGTAAAGAAAGCGGAACCATTTGGCATGGAATGCAAGGTATCATGTTCAATGACTTAACAGCAGCACGTCAGAATTAATCAAATTATATACACTTCGTCTTTCAAGTTGCCTCTTTGTTGGCTACGCTTGTTCACCCCAGTCACATAGTTATCTATGCTTCTGGGGATTTAATTCCTTGTCGCCGCGATGCATCTTGAAACGCATTGTGTATATCATTATCCAATGAGCAAGTTGATTTCTTAATCTAGCTTATTCTTTAAAGGCGAACTGCTTTGCGTAGTTTGCTGCTTCCCGTCCTTCAAAAATAATACCTATAATGAGGTATTCCCTCATTTCTTCATAAATGATGAAAACCCACCTAAGCTGTAAAATTCAAATTTTTAAATTATTATACTGTTCAGTTTGCATTGGTTAAAAATTTAATGCTTAAATTTAATATTATCTTGGATTTAAATAAATTCGCATATTGTGAGCTTAATGTTGCTTTTTTACCATAAAAATCACTTTTTATAATACTTATACAATCAATTAATAGCATTTAATTCTTTGCTATATGATTGTATTTTATTTTATTTTTCAATTTATCACCTGATAATAGAAATGATTTTTATCAATATTTTGTAATGAAATTGTGATTTAAATCCTAAAATTCAATTAATCATTTTGTGGTCTATTATTCTGGGTTGGATTTTTCTATTTAGCATATTATGCTTGTCTTCGTATATTTCTTATCAGCAGGTGGCAGAATGAAAGTCCTTATTTTAGGCAGTGGCGTTATTGGCGTCACCAGCGCCTGGTATCTGGCTCAGGAAGGCCATGAAGTTATCGTCGTAGATCGTCAGCAGAGTGCTGCCGAAGAAACGAGCGCAGGTAATGCCGGGCAAATTTCACCGGGGTATTCCACCCCCTGGGGTGCTCCGGGTATCCCGTTAAAAGCATTCAAATGGCTGTTCCAGCGCCATGCTCCGCTAGCTATTCGTCCTGATGGTTCACTATTTCAGTTGCGCTGGATGTGGCAAATGCTACGCAATTGCGATGCTGACCATTATGCGATGAATAAAAGCAGAATGGTGCGTTTGGCTGAATATAGTCGTGATTGTATTAAGCAGTTGAGAGCGGATACAGGTATTCGGTATGAGGAGCGTCTGGGAGGAACATTACAACTGTTCAGAACGGCTAAGCAGTTTGATAGTGCAGCTAAAGATATTGCGGTACTGGAGCAGGAAGGTGTCCCTTATCGATTATTGACTGCGGAGCAATTAGCATCAGTGGAACCCGCGCTTGCCCACTCTTCCCATAAATTGACGGGGGGATTGCAGCTTCCCAATGATGAAACTGGCGATTGTCAGATTTTTACCAAAGAATTAGCCAAAATGGCAGAAAAAGCGGGCGTCAGATTTATATTTAACCGGCAGGTTAAACAAATTCTGATGGATGGCGATAAGGTTACTGGTATTCAGTGTGATGATGGTGTGATGACTGCGGATCAGTATGTGATAGCGATGGGGGCTTATTCCACCGAATTATTGAGAGGCCTTGTCACAATTCCGGTTTACCCCATGAAAGGGTATTCGTTGACAATGCCGGTCATGGATGAAACTCGCTCACCGACGTCAACGATACTGGATGAAACTTATAAAATTGCTATTACGCGTTTTGATAATCGTATCCGGGTTGGGGGTATGGCAGAAGTCGTCGGTTTTAACTTGGATGTATTAAAAAGCCGTTGTGAAACACTAAAAATGGTCGTTAATGATCTTTACCACAACGGCGGTAATATTGCTGAAGCTTCATTCTGGGCTGGATTACGTCCGATGACCCCGGATGGTACACCTATTGTTGGCCCTACTAAATACGCTAACCTTTATCTGAATACCGGGCATGGGACATTAGGCTGGACGATGGCCTGTGGTTCAGGAAAGCTGTTATCTGATTTAATCTCAGGCAAAAAAACGGATATTGCTGCGGATGATCTTTCTGTATTCAGATATATCGATGGGTTTAATACCAAAGTGCTTCGGACGAAGCATCGCTTACATACTGCGTAAAGTTAATTAGAAGGGGTCAGCATGCCACGTCCTATTTTGGCAACGATCCACCTTGATGCATTCCACCATAATCTGACAACGATCCGTCAGAAGGTCGGCCACAGTAAAATTTGGTCGGTAGTGAAAGCGAATGCATATGGGCACGGGTTGGATAGAATATGGCAATCACTCACGCAGACGGATGGTTTTGCTCTGCTTGATATGAATGAAGCTATTTATTTGAGAGAACAGGGGTGGCAACGGCCTATCCTGTTGTTGGAAGGTTTCTTCAAAGCCGAAGATTTGCAGGTAATCAATAAATATAATCTGACAACGACAGTACACAGTCGCTGGCAGCTTCAGGCAATAGAAGAGGCAGAATTTGATAAACCTGTGGATGTCTATTTAAAACTTAACAGTGGCATGAACCGTCTGGGTTTCACTTCCGTTGAATATCCACAGATAGTATCAATGGCAAATAGGATAAAGAATATTAGCTCAGTCACTTTAATGACTCACTTTGCGAATTCCGATAATGAAATAGGCGTTAGTGAGCAATTTACAGTGGTTAAAGAGCTCAGAATGGGCGCACTCCCACATTGTCTGGCTAATTCTGGTGCCATTCTATGGCACCCGCAAACGCATGGCGATTGGGTCAGACCGGGGATCATTCTATACGGAGCATCTCCCAGCGGAAAGTGGCGTGATATTGCCGATTCGGGGTTGAGGCCAGCGATGAGCCTGACGAGTGAAATTATTGCGGTTCATGAACTTGCTAAAGGGGAAAAAATTGGTTACGGCGGCCGCTATACCACACAGTCTCCAACCCGTGTAGGTACTGTTGCATGCGGTTATGCTGATGGCTACCCTCGTCATGCCTTAACAGGAGCACCAGTGATTGTTGATGGTATCCGCACCCGGGTGTTGGGCGCTATATCAATGGATATGATGACGGTGGATCTGACGCCATGTCCAGAGGCAAAAATCGGTAGCACAGTTGAGCTATGGGGAAAAAAACTACCGGTGGATGAAGTGGCAGAATTTGCAGGAACGATAGGCTATGAGCTGTTGTGCGCTTTAGCCAGACGTGTTCCGGTGATTGTTGATTAATGATAAGAGATTGATTATTTTCTCAGGCATTTTTTCGTACTGCTTCCGTGCAATTTGAATCAATGCCTGTCCATCCAATTTTAATTCTGAACAATCAGTTATATTCAACTTGTTTGGCGGCAACGAAGAACGACAGATAGCTTGCCGGGGTTTCCATTTTTGGCATGCAAGGGGTTACTGATACGGGCAGTTTCAACACAAACCATATTTTTATAGCCTTCGTTCTCCATATCTTGCATGCTGCCTGATAATTCTGCACCGGGATTCCAGCAAACGATATCACTGTGATGGTAGTGATGAATTTCGATGGTACGCTTCCATTGTTTATCGCTAATTAGGTTGAAATCTTCTGGGTCGGTGTAAATACGATCGGTTCGCCCCTGAAACGTCAGTTTTTCACTCGTTGATTGCTGTTTTTTGTTTGTTATCGAATCGATAAAGTGATGGCCTAATCCACTGACTTGAATTTCATCTATATCACTGATATTAAAGTAAGAGTGGAGAGCACATGTGGTTTGATAATCACCGTAGGATTCCAGCTCTATTTCACAGGTTTCACCTAATTTAAAGCGGGCAATAAGTGTAAACTCATGTGGCCATAATTGCTGGGTATATTCACTATTTTGTAGTATGAACATCAAGATAACACCATTTTCATGTTCATGATGCCCTTTAAATTCCCACGGTAAAATCCGGGCGAACCCATGACTCGGCGTGTTCTGAGGCCCAAACCATGGCCAACAGATAGGGATGCCACCACGGATAGCTGTTCCTGCTCGGAATTTTGTATTATTGCTTAGCCATAATACCGGCTTTTCACCACTGGGTTGCCAAGCCATAAGATGTGCGCCCTGAATACTGATTGCGCTGCGGACTTTAGGATGGGTAATTACAATTAATGGAAATCCATCAATATCCCGTTGACTGATATGAGGAGATATCTGCTTTACAATTGGCAAAGAGAAAATTTTATCAAGCATTATCATTACCTTATATAAACTTGTATTGATGGTCAATGAAGGCAAGAATAGCCTATTGTGAGAGAGTGGTAAAATAAAAGCCACCGTAAAAGGTGGCTTATTGAACAATGATTATACCCGTTATCTTTCAGGTTGAGATTTTGTTGTCGGCAACCTGAAATTTATAAGGTAGATAGGTTCAATTATTTAGAGATGTGTGCAACCAGATCCAGAACTTTGTTTGAGTAACCTGTTTCGTTGTCATACCAAGAAACCAGTTTTACAAAGTTATCGTTCAGAGCGATACCTGCTTTTGCGTCGAAGACAGAAGTCAGTTTTTCGCCGTTGAAATCGGTGGATACAACGTCATCTTCAGTGTAACCCAGAATGCCTTTCAGTTCACCGTCAGCAGCTTCTTTGATTGCTTCACAGATTTCTTTGTAAGTTGCTGGTTTTTCCAGACGAGCAGTCAGATCAACTACAGAAACGTTAGGAGTAGGTACACGGAAAGACATACCAGTCAGTTTGCCGTTCAGTTCAGGGATAACTTTACCTACTGCTTTTGCCGCACCGGTAGAAGATGGGATGATGTTTTGTGCCGCACCACGGCCACCACGCCAGTCTTTTGCAGAAGGGCCGTCAACGGTTTTCTGAGTCGCTGTTGTTGCGTGAACAGTTGTCATCAAACCTTCAACAATGCCAAATTTATCGTTGATAACTTTAGCGAGTGGAGCAAGGCAGTTAGTTGTGCAGGATGCGTTGGAAACGATATCCTGACCTGCGTAAGCGCTGTGGTTAACACCCATAACGAACATTGGGGTATCGTCTTTTGAAGGACCAGTCAGGACAACTTTCTTCGCACCGGCAGCGATATGTTTACGCGCAGTTTCGTCGGTCAGGAAAATGCCGGTTGCTTCAGCAACAACATCAACACCTACCTCGTTCCATTTCAGGTTAGCTGGGTCTCTTTCAGATGTAACGCGGATGGTTTTGCCGTTAACAACCAGATGACCGTCTTTAACTTCAACTGTACCTTTGAAGCGGCCATGGGTTGAATCGTATTTCAGCATGTAAGCCATGTAATCTGCATCTAACAGGTCATTGATTGCAACGATTTCAATGTCAGAACGCTCTTGTGCAGCACGGAAAACAATACGGCCAATACGACCAAAACCGTTAATACCTACTTTGATAGTCATAGTATTCCACCAGCTATTTTTTAGTGAATTAAAAGTTGTTTCTAAAGTTACCAAAATCTTGCCAGTCGTCAAGCGGAATCGTGTCAACAATTGAAAAAGATCAATTTTAAAACCACTATTTGAATACCCGCTATACAACTGCAACAATCTTTACGCTCACCATTATCGGGGTATAAGGAGATATTTAAAGTTACCATTAATGAGATATGTGAGATTTATCACAATTAGTAAAGTAAATCATCATGTTGAATGGGTTAAAATGCGATTTAACAGTTTACTCTTTACTTTTTGTTGTTTCCGGTACCTTTTGTTGAAAATACTGGCCTTAAAAGGTGGTTACCATGGCTAAAGATATCTCTTCTCCTCTTGAGCAGCTCAGTGAAATGCAGCGTTATGTAACGCAAGAAGCAGGTACAGAGCCGCCATTTTCAGGAAAACTATTACACAACAAAAAAAGTGGTATTTATCATTGCCTGTGCTGTTCTCAGCCGTTATTTGTTTCCGACACAAAATTTGATTCCGGGTGTGGGTGGCCAAGTTTTTATCAGCCGATTAATGATAAATCCATTAATTATATTGATGATTATTCTTATGGTATGCATCGGATAGAGGTGCGTTGCAGCCATTGTCAGGCTCATTTAGGGCATGTGTTTCCTGATGGCCCCAAACCTACAGGAGAGCGTTTTTGTATTAATTCGGCTGCGTTATGCTTCATTGATGAAGACTCAGGCGAAGAAACCGCCGGTTAATGTGATGAATAGCGACATTTTTTGACCAAAGATGATGAGAATCGGTAAGTGAAATCGAATCGATTCAGCTATTGGTATTAGTATATAGCATTAAAGAAATAATAGCCTTAAGGAAATACCGATGAATGTAGATGATTTACTCTCTGCCATGACACCTGAGATTTACCAGCGACTGGTTCAGGCTGTTGAATTAGGGAAATGGCAGGATGGCGTTCCATTAACACCTGAGCAAAAAGAGCATAGCCTACAAATGGTAATGCTTTGGCAAGCCAGACATAATCATGATCCCGAACATATGACGATTGGCACAGACGGCCAAATTGCTGTAAAAAGCAAACAAGAACTGAAGGCGATGTTTCAATCTGAAATAGACTTCATTAGTTATCTCTAGTTATCTATGGTCACGTGCAGTCATGTGCTTTTTATTAATACATTGATTTTTAGACTTAATTTAGCTTGTTTTTTATTTTGATAGTTAGGGTCTGTTGACGCTTTGTGCTCATCATTTATTCTGACCACACGGGTAGCCAGACGATGATAAATGCCAGTGCCACTATACTGGCATAATTCCGTGCTAATTTATCGTATCTTGTTGCAATTGCGCGAGAATGTTTGATTCTGGCAAACGCATTTTCCACTAAATGACGATAACGATATAACTTCTTATCAATCTTTTTATTCGATTCTTGGCTGTTGTTCCGGTAGGGAATGGACCGATGTCGCGCCTTTTCGTTTGACGATTTTCCTGACGGCTACATTATCGTACCCTTTATCTGCAATAACGAAATCGGAAATCGGAGATTGTGCGAGGAATTATGTATGATTTATAACTTTAAGGAGAATGTTATAGGAAGACTTTTTATTCCTGAATATTATAAGAGTATGCTTCATTATTCTTATGCCAATAATGCAAATTATGCTGAGTTAAATTTCTATTCGATGTTTGATTCCTCTGGGCACGTGGCAGGTGGATTGACATATTTCCTTGATAAGACAATAGAAAATGATGCAGATATATTTGTGACTATGCGCACACCTACAATCAATGTAAACATACCCGTAACTCCGAGCGAGTTTTCTGCAAGCATTAGGAACGCAATCGATCACAGCAGAAGAGCAAGAAATAATGGAAATACACGCATTAAAGCTATCTTTCTCGCTATATCTCGTATCGCTTTGCAACGTGATTATCCACAAGATCTGGCAGATTGTTTTGGTGTGCCTGTTTTTTCACCGGCTGGGAATATTGTGATCAATCTACAGCCCGGGAATAATTATCTCCCTGCTTGCCATATTGTAAGAGATGATGCCCAAAATAGCATTCAATCATTTGCTTCCTGCGGTCCACCCTCTGGTGGTCGTTTCTGGGGCAATATTAGGTGAGCAAAATATGGCTGAATTTGCATTATCGATTTCCCCCAGTTGGTTACTTAGATTTAAGTCTGGGACTTCAACCAATCAGGCTGAGAGGTTGGAATAAATCCAAGCCTCGCACTCGCGGGGCTTTTTCATTGTTTTTAATGAATGAATATATGTTAGTCAGATGGTTGCCAGATTGAAGCCATAATCAGAAGAATGAGCCTGTCGATTAAGTTGGTAACCTCGTTCTTTATGCTCAATCAATAGGGAAGAACGAGGCTAATCTGATGTCGGATATGTATTTATGGTGGCCAGCGGATGAAAAATACAGTTAAAAAAGGGCCGTGATCTCCCTCAATGAAGTAAATTTGGCACCTTTAGCTGCCATTTCCTCAATAGCCTGCTGGCTGTCATCCGCGTGTATATTAACGCCTCGGCAACCCTCTGTAATGACGTAAGTGTCATACCCGTGTGCTAAGGCATCTAATACGGTGAATTTTACGCAGTAATCGGTAGCAATACCAAGAATAAGCAAGCGATTAATATGTTGATCTGATAGCCAACTGTGTAATCGGGTTGCATTTTTGCGATCGTTATCGAAAAACGCACTGTAACTGTCTATCTGCGGGTTTTCACCTTTACGGAAAACCTTCCGGATAGCAGTTTGGTCTAAGAGTGAGTGGAAATCTGCGCCAGATTGCCCCTGTACACAATGTACAGGCCACCATATTTGAGGAATACCGTTCAGCGTGCCTAACTCGCCAACTGGCTGGCCTGAATTCACTGCAAAACTCATATGATTAGACGGATGCCAGTCTTGGCTTGCAATAATGCTGACATTGAATTGTTGACATAATTGCATCGCTTCATTTGCCACGGCGATAACTTCTTCGCTCTCTTTTACCGCCAGTGCGCCACCTGTACAGAAGTCATTTTGTAGATCGATAAGTAATAGTGCGGTTTTCATTCTATTCCTCAATTCATACTTTCGTCTTATAGCCTGTCCGTTAATATTTTGAATATGCTTATTATTTGTCGGAGTAACTCAATTCTCCGCGTAGATTTTGCTGCATCAGAGAACGAATTTCTTCTGTTTCATAGTGCTGGCTTAACAGGTAGTGAAGTTTCGTCAGCGTTGCTTCAAATGTCATATCATAGCCGCTGATCACACCTGATGCAGCCAGTGCATGACCGTTAGCATAACCTTCCATGTTGACCCGCCCGGAAATACATTGAGTTAAGTTGATGACAATGATGCCTCTTTCAGTCGCTTCTTTTAAAATTTTCAATAAATCAGGGCGTTGAGGAGCATTGCCAACACCATAAGAACGCAAAATCAATGCCTTGACAGGTTGCATCAGAATATTTTCCACTACTTGGCTGGACAATCCCGGATAGATAGTGACTACGCCAATTGGCTGTGACCTGATTTGATGTACGACAAAATCACCATGACCGATAAGCAGTGGAGCAGTATTAAATGTCCGAATATTGATACCCGCTTCGATAAGCGGAGGATAATTAGGCGAAGAAAAGGCATCAAAACCATCGGCATGGGCTTTGACAGTTCTATTCCCTCGATACAATTTATTGTTGAAAAACAGGCTGACTTCATTGACGGGATAGTTGGCTGCCAGATACAGGGCATTGAGTAAATTTGTCTGACCATCTGAACGCAGGGCTTCTAACGGAATCTGTGACCCTGTCACGATAACTGGCTTGTTAAGATTTTCAAACATGAAAGAGAGGGCTGAGGAGGTAAAAGCCATAGTATCTGTACCATGCAGGATCACAAAACCATCGTAATCATGGTAATTCTGGTAAATATCACTGGCAATAATTCCCCAATCATCTGGACTCATATCAGAAGAATCAATAAGGGGATGATGTTCACGGATAGTGAATATTGGCATTTCTGGGCGATGAAACTCCGGCATTTGTGCCAGTTGCCGCTGTAAATGGCCGGAAACGGGAATATAACCATTGGGAGAATGCTGCATCCCAATTGTTCCACCCGTATAAACAACATAGATAGATTTCTTCTGCATGGTCGGAACCCAGTAACAGTACTTTAATAAAATTCTCTGCCGATTATAGGGAGTATAAGGAATAAAAAAAGCCTGATATTGGTATATAGCAATCAGGCTTTATATTTAATTGTGATTATCCCGCTCTGATGATGAATGCTTAGCGGATATCGCTACAGTTCAGACAATAAGCATAAATATTTTGTGGGTCATTCATGCGGCTATAAAATGCCGCCTGCTTTTTCATATCCTGTGTTGCCTGAGTAAATGGAGCTGGCAGCATTGTCTGTAAAGGATTCGGCATAATTGCTTGTGCTGATGAAGAAAATTCCAACATCAATTTTTCAGTAAATGAAAGTTCAGGGTGCATCCAGCTTAGTGATATGGTTTTAAGGCCTGCCAGTTCAGCGGCTTTCTTAACGGCATCATCGAAATCGCCTAACTGATCAACCAAACCATTCTTTTTAGCATCACTACCACTCCAGACACGGCCTTCAGCGATTTTTTCAATTTCGGCGGTTGTTTTGTGGCGAGAATTTGCTACCAACCCGATAAACTGGCTATAGCCGCTTTCAATTGATATTTGTATGACTTCAGAAAACAGAGGGTTTATCCCTTTTGTTGTAGAAATATCAGCCAGTGGATAAGTTGAAACACCATCTGTATTTACGCCTAGATAATCAAGACTTTTTTCAAAAGTCGTGATAGCCCCAAAAACACCAATTGAGCCCGTTAAGGTATTCGGGGAGGCGATAATGTAGTTAGCCGGTGTGGACACCCAGTAACCGCCTGATGCAGCAAGCCCTCCCATGGAAACAACAATCGGCTTTTGATTGATTTTTTTGCCATTTGCATCAGTACCTTCCCGAATGGCTACCAGTTCACTGCGGATAAGTTCAGATGCACTGATACTGCCGCCGGGGCTGTTTACCCGCAAGATAATGGCTTTAATATTAGGGTTCAGACGCGCTTCACGGAGTTGTGCTGCGATGGTATCACTACCCGCTATACTGCCGGATTGTTTGCCATCCATGATTTCCCCTTCAACCACGACCACGGCAATATTACCATCGTTCTGATAAGCATCTTGGATGGGTTCTTTAGCAATATAATCACTGATAGTGATGTAGTTGAAATGCTGGTTTTTCTGATCCCAGCCGAATTTCTTTTCCAGTTTCTGTTCAATGACATTCAGAGGCGCGATTCTATCTACCAGACCATTCTGGAGCGCATAGAGTGCACTGTTTCCACCTGCTTTACGGAGTTTTTCAATCAATACTGAAGGTTCAGGGAGTACCTGACTGACAGGAATTTTTCTATTGGTAGCGATATCCTGCCGGTAATTATTCCAAAGTTTATTCAGCCAGAGGGAATCGGCTGAGCGGGCAGCGTCTGACATATTATTCCGCATCATTGGCTCTACGGCTGATTTGTATGTACCAACACGGAAAATATGGGTAGAAATTTTCAGATTTTCTAATAATGATTTATAGAACAAATGATTATTTGAATAACCTTTAAGTGAGACACCACCATGAGGGGTAAGGAGTATTTTGTCAGCATAGCTGGCTAAATAGTATTGTGGCTGGCTGTAGCTCTGCCCGATAGCTATAACGGGTTTACCTGAGCTTTTAAATTCGTTGATGACTTTGCCGATATAAAGCATCGATGCTTGATCAGCCCCTGCAAAATCATCCAGTTTCAACACCATACCGGTAATTTTAGTGTCATTTTTTGCTCGTCGAATACTGTTAACAATATCAAATAGCGAAGTTTGTTGAGTGGTACTGCTGGAAGGGTAGACAAGATCCCAGCCCAGTTGATCCAGCGGATTTCGGGCAGATACCCGATCAACGATAGTGCCAGACAAATTGACGTATAATGCTCCACCGTAATCACTATCATCTGCGGGGAACTGTTCTTTATAAATAAGAACGCCAATGACAACTAATACGATAAACACAATAAACAATAGATTGGAAATAAATTGGCGGACGAAATTTAGCAGTTTCCAGCTCCATTTAAGTAGCCCTGCTATAAGCCTCCATAAAGTATGCATACTATCTCCGATGATGAGATCAAATAAGATGATCCTAATCAGCTAATTGATAAATGTCAGCCAGAAATCACGAAAATAATTGAAAAAATAATATTTACACTTTCATTCGGTAACGAATAAACAGAGAATGTCCGGTCGTGAGAGATAATCTTATTCAGGAGGAAACTATGAAAGCCTTAGAACTCTTATTGAATCGTCGTTCTGTTTCACGTTTAACTAATCCGGTTCCTGCGGGGGATGAATTGCAGAATATCCTTGCTGCCGGGATGAGAGCCCCAGACCATGGCGCATTACGTCCTTGGCATTTTATTGTCATGGAAGGGGAAGGAATAGATAAATTCAGCAAATTGCTCGAACAGGCAGCTATTAATGGTGAAATGGGTGCAGATGTGGCAGAAAAAGCAAAAAATGCCCCTTATCGTGCACCGATGATTATCACTGTTATTGCCAAAGTAGTTGAACATGTAAAAGTGCCAGAATGGGAGCAGGTTGTAGCAGCAGGCTGTGCAGTACATGCCATGCAAATGGCTGCCGTAGCTCAAGGGTTTGGTGGAATATGGCGTTCTGGTTCTTGGACTGAAGACTCAACAGTCAGAGCCGGATTGGGATGTGAAGAACACGACAAAATTGTTGGGTTCCTCTATCTGGGTACACCAGAACTTAAATCACCGATGAAGGTCTCTTCACCAGATTTAACTGATTTTGTCAGCTATTTTTAAAAATTACTGTTAGAGTTACTAGATATATCATTATCTGATGTGGTGGACGGGATAAACACCACTACATCAGCTTATCCCATTAATTTATTGCCTAGGTAAACTGAATTAACCACACTCAGACAGGGCATTGATTGAAGTTATTACAAATTCCATGCGTCTTTTTATTGCAGAAAAACCCAGCCTCGCACGTGCTATTGCCGATATTTTACCGAAACCTCATCGTCGGGGAGATGGATTTATTGAGTGTGGTGATAGTCAGGTAGTTACCTGGTGTGTAGGCCATTTGTTAGAACAAGCAGAGCCAGATGTATACGATAGCCGTTATGGTCGCTGGGTCTTGGCTGATTTGCCCATTATTCCTGAAAAATGGCAGTTAAAACCACGAGAAGCGGTTGCTAAACAGCTCAATACGATTAAATCTCTTTTGGCAAGGGCTGATGAAATTATTCATGCCGGAGACCCGGATCGTGAAGGGCAGTTGCTGGTGGATGAAGTGCTGGATTTTTTGCAGCTGGAAGACAATAAAAAGCAGAACGTTCAACGTTGTCTGATTAACGATTTAAATCCTCAGGCAGTACTTAAAGCCGTTGAACGCCTGAGGAGTAACCGCGAATTTATCCCCCTGTGTGTTTCAGCGCTAGCCAGAGCAAGAGCTGATTGGCTTTATGGGATCAATATGACCCGGGCTTATACCTTATTGGGGCGGAATGCGGGTTATCAGGGCGTATTATCGGTTGGCCGAGTGCAGACTCCTGTACTGGGTTTGGTTGTTCGTCGTGATGAAGAAATAGAACATTTTGTACCAAAGGATTTCTTTGAGGTTAAAGCTCATATTGTTACTCTGAAAGAAGAGCGGTTCACCGCTGTATGGCAACCCAGTGAATCCTGTGTTGATTTTCAGGATGAAGAAGGGCGGGTTATTCATCGGCCTTTAGCAGAACATGTAGTAATGCGTATTATGGGGCAGCCTGCCTATGTTGCTGCCTATCAGGACAAACGGGAATCAGAAACAGCGCCTCTGCCATTTTCTCTTTCTTCATTACAGATCGAAGCCGCCAGGCGTTTTGGCCTGAGTGCTCAGGATGTGCTGGATATTTGTCAGCGGCTGTATGAAACCCATAAATTGATTACGTACCCGCGTTCAGATTGCCGTTATCTACCAGAAGAACACTTTGCGGGGCGTCAGGCTGTTTTAAATGCTATTTCGGTACATGCTACTCACTTGTTGCCACAAGATGCGCTTGATATGGAAAAAAAGAATCGTTGCTGGGATGATAAAAAAGTTGATGCGCATCATGCAATTATTCCTACAGCACGAAGCAGTCAGGTCAATCTGACAGAAAATGAGCGGCATATTTATGGATTGGTAGCCAGACAGTATCTGATGCAGTTTTTCCCGGATGCTATATTCCGGAAATGCACAATTGAACTGGATATTGCTGGTGGAAAGTTCATCGCTAAAGCTAGATTTCTGGCAGAAGCTGGCTGGCGAACGTTATTGGGCAACAAAGAGCGGGATGAGGAGAATGAGGGAACACCATTGCCGATTGTTGCTAAAGGTGATGAACTTTTGTGTGAGAAAGGAGAAGTCGTGGAAAGGCAGACTCAGCCACCACGCCATTTCACTGATGCCACTTTATTATCTGCTATGACCGGGATCGCTAGATTTGTTCAGGATAAGGCGCTGAAAAAAGTGTTACGGGCAACAGATGGTTTGGGGACGGAAGCAACAAGAGCCGGAATTATTGAATTATTGTTCAAGCGGGAATTTCTGTATAAAAAGGGCCGCTATATTCATGCAACACCAGCAGGTCGTGCGTTAATCCATGTTTTACCCGATATGGCGGTATTGCCTGATATGACTGCGCATTGGGAATCCAAACTGACTCAGATCAGTGAGAAGCAATTCCGTTATCAGGATTTTATGTCGCCTCTTCATGAAACATTGCAACAATTGATCTGGCAGGCAAAGCAGTATCGAAATTTGAAGGCTTTCAGGGATCTCCCTCCTGCCCCTGTGAAAGGTAAAAAAGGGAAAAGTAAGCAAGCTAAAGCCAAGCAGGCGAATAAAGCTGAATAATTTAAGAAATACAGAGAGAAAAATACAGCACCGAACGAAATTGTACGATGCTGTATTTTATTTTAAATTGTAAACTCAGCCCAGACTGGTGCGTGATCGGAAGGTTTTTCCATAGCCCGGATATCATAATCAATACCAGCAGAGACGCATTTTTCTGCTAATGGCTGGCTTGCAAGTAACAAGTCGATGCGCAGCCCACGATTATCGTTAAACCCTTTTGAGCGGTAATCAAACCATGAAAATTGGTCACTGATTTCCGGATGATGAGCCCGGAATGTATCAACCAGCCCCCAGCGCTTTAGGCGCTCCATCCATTCTCTTTCTTCAGGTAGGAAAGAACATTTCCCGGTTTTTAACCAACGTTTTTGGTTATTCTCTCCTATTCCGATATCAAGGTCAGCCGGGCTGATATTCATATCGCCCATAATCAGAATATTGGATTCCGGAGATTGATTTGTTTCCAGATAGGTTTGCAGATCTTGATAAAATTTTGCTTTTGCAGGGAATTTTACCTCATGATCACGACTTTCACCTTGTGGAAAATAACCATTAATTACAGTCAGTAAGCCGGAAGGGGTTTCGATATCTGCCATGATAATACGGCGTTGAGCATCTTCGTCATCAGTTGGAAAACCTTTTCTGACAGCAGTTGGCTGTTGGCGTGTCAGTAGGGCAACACCATAATGAGATTTTTGACCATGGTAGAAGATATGATAGCCAAGTTGACTGACTTCTTCTAAAGGAAACATTTCATCATGAACTTTTGTTTCCTGTAATCCGATAACATCAGGTTGATGTTGTTCAACAATCGCAGCAAGTTGGTGAGGACGCGCTCGCAGTCCATTAATATTGAATGATACAAATTTCATATTGTTATAATCACCTAAATAATATTTTTATTTTCAATCTTATCAGATATAAATAAGAATGTAACCATTTATTAAATAATAAATTTAGGTGGATTATCTAGATGTTTCACTATTTTACTCATATATGTAATGTGATATTGAATATAATTCTCTTATTGTTCAAATTTTAAGAATGTAATCATGTTAAATAATAGAAAGCATACAATTAATAAGTTGTGATTTAATAAATAAATGCTTATTTAATTAGTCATGCTCTGTTATATTCACATTCGATATTATGTTTTAAGGTGAGATTTTTTATTCTTGAAATTTATTCTATGTCACGCGTTACAAAAAATAATTAATGAAAAAGTAGAAGAGTTAATCAATCTCTGATAGAAAATTGAACCTGTAGGCCATGTTTATATTTATTAATGGTTTACATTCACGATGGAATATTCATCATGATACAGGTGAATAATATAGTTCATCTGAACCGCATTTTTGCATCAGGGGCTGGCATTTCATATAAATGCCATTTGAAAAATAGCTATTTTTATTGTACAAAATTATACCTTCACAATATCAAGTTTGATTTAGCGGTTACCTGATGAGAAGGCCATTTCAAGGATATTATTTTAGCCACAAGTTACATAGGAACGGTGAATTATGTTTTTTTCTCGTAAATTAGAAGCATTCATGGCGGTGGTGGAAATGGGTTCTTTAAGCAAAGCGGCAAGAGTGATGAACCGTACGACTCCCCCAGTCGCTAAATCAATTAAAGACTTTGAGGCGACGTTAGGAAAGCGCTTATTTAAAAGGGAGAAGTTTGGGATGATACTGACTAAAGACGGAGCGGAACTATATAATGACTTAAAAGAACTTTACTTGAAAGAAAAAGAAATTACAAAGAAACACTTTAGTGGGACTATTTGTAATAGTGTTAATATTTACTATGATTGGGGGAAAGATAGGCATCTGATTTCACTGTATAAAGCCGCAGATAGAAATAATGCTCAAGTCAATATATTACGATTCAGTTATGATAACATCGATGAAATAGTTGATTATGAGGGAAATACCATAATCCTAAGTTCTGAAAAAATTCTCAGTGATAGATTCAGCCTGGTGCGGAAAATTGAAGGCCAGAATTTAGGCGTTTGTTGTCGTCAGGAGTTAATTGATGAATCCAATGGTGATTTAACTCAGCTATTGAAAAATAAAACATGGTTATGCGATCCAGTTCTCTATAAAAGTGATTTTATAAAGAATTTGGAAGAGGATATGCAGAAAAATGGAGAAAAGGCTAATATAAGACAAATGGACAATATGGAGTGTTGTCTTAATTTTATTCAGTCTAAAGATTATATTTTTATTACAGATGCCCGTTCTGGCGCATTGGAGGAAGGAAAAAGTTTGGGCTTTATTCCAATTTCACGAGCTGATGCAGTTAATCAGTGTTACGTCTATAAATCTAAGTCACACTCAAGCGTGTTGAATCGTTTTATCGATTCTGTTAGTGATATGGAGTAACCGATTGCATAAGCGGAGCGAATTGCAGACCCTCCAGAGCTCCGCTATTGGTGTTCTGTTAATACGCCGATTTTATAATATTCATTTACTCATTGAGTAAATTAGATGGTTCTTCCCCCAAGCAATATATCTGTTAGCTTTGACAGTAAATGCAAATAATGGAATATAACTTTGAATATGGTGGGGGAAGGATGAAGCACTACTACAATTTATACCCACCTTACATTTTTTATCTCTCAGCTCAGAACGCTGCACATATCGTGATTCCACTACGTTTATCTGAATGTATTCCAATGGTTTCAATATATTCCCTAACGAAATTCGCGAACATAGCTCTTCATGAAGTAGGAAATAACTTTACTGAGGGATGAGGTAGTTGATAAACGGATTATTTGGATGGTGGTGGGGGAAGGATGATTCGTCACTTCGTTCCTCACCCTGCGGGTCAATACGCTGCGCGTACTGTTATTTCGCTATGCTCAATTCGAACCTTGGTCGAAGGTTATCGTCCTTCCCGCTGAGGATTTATTTGATTTTTTATTTACTGATAAATTTAAGCGCATCATTAGATGGTGGTGGGGGAAGGATTCGAACCTTCGAAGTCTGTGACGGCAGATTTACAGTCTGCTCCCTTTGGCCGCTCGGGAACCCCACCAAATTTTGGATTGTATGCTGTTGTTGTCAGCGGACGGAATCATATCAAATGAACCGCCGCTGTAAAGTAAATATTTTAAAATCAGGCATCAAGTGCTGGTTATTTAATCCCTGAGAGTAAATTTCATTCCATTTATAAGATTACAGTGCGGTTGCCATAGACAAATACTCGCTGGGAAAGAACAGAGTGTAGTGCTTTGCTCAGTACATTTTTCTCAACATCTCGCCCTGCTCGCATCATATCCTCAGCCGTGTAACTATGATCCACATTAATCACATCCTGAGTGATGATAGGGCCTTCATCCAAATTATCATTGACGTAATGTGCAGTCGCACCAATGATTTTAACTCCACGCTCATAGGCTTGATGGTAAGGGCGGGCTCCAATAAATGCAGGCAAGAATGAGTGATGGATATTAATAATTTGATTCGGGTAATGCTGAACAAATTCCGGTGTTAAAACACGCATATACTTAGCAAGTACAACATAATCGGGGTTATATTGATCAATCTGAGCCATTAGCGCTTTGTCATGTTGTTCCCGGCTTAAACCTTCATGACTGATATGATGGAAGGGAATACCGAATTGCTCAACTAATGATTGCAGAGTGGTGTGGTTACCGATAACTGCGGCTATCTCCACATCCAATCCTTCGTAAGCGCTTTTTACTAATATATCACCAATGCAGTGCGCTTCTTTTGTTACCATAATAACAATACGACGTCGGCCCGCTGTATGTAATTCACGACGTGAGCCGGTAGGAAGTGCATCATCTAGGTCAGTTAGGAATGTTTCATCATTAAAGATGCCTTCCAGCTCTGTACGCATGAAAAAACGGCCAGTTAGATGGTCAACAAACTCACTATTCTGAACAATATTCAATTGATGTTTATAGCAAATATTGGTGATTTTCGCGATTAATCCTTTAGAATCGGGACAAATTGTACGCAAGATTTTTTTTTGTATGATTGCGTTTTTCATGACTGATATAACCTCAAATTTTTTTACTGTGTGAATGATTGTGTTTGAAATTTATAGTTTTTAACTACAGCACTTTTTATATTTTTTCCCTGAGCCACATGGACACGAATCATTGCGTCCAATCTGAGGGCGAATACCATCAATATAGAACCAATGTTGTTCAATGCGTAAAAAACGGGAGCGCTCGTGTATAAGTTGTCTATCTTGCTTTGCTTGTTCAATAAAGCAAGCTGAAAATTCGACATAGGCTTCGTCATTATGCAGCCCTTTATCTGCGCTGAGCACATTTAACCCCAGCCACTCGACACCAATAAAACTTTGTTCTATTTCTGAGCTCCAGGTTTCTGCTTTACAATCTGGATGCCAGGTTGCAATAAGATAATCAATATTTTTTGTTACATAAGCGCTATATCTGGAACGCATCAGAGATTCAGCATTCGGGGCAGGGCGATGATTATTAAGATAAGGGGCGCAGCAGTCTGCAAAAGATGAGTTGCTACCGCAGGGACATATTGTTGTCAAAATAACTCCGGTGAATTAAAAAGGTTAATGTGAACAATATTGTAAGGGGGTGTAGGAATACTAAGAATATAACTAGCAAGATAATACCTGAAGACAGAGCTTAGTCGCAATGTCTACCCAGCACGTCCCTAGCCATAATTATCTATAATTGCCGGAGATCTGTTATGTCCAGCTTTCGCTATAATAAAGCGGGTACTTGTTAGCTATATGTATCTTATATGTATATTTGCTACGGTAATGTTATGCTTTGTCATATAAAAAATATAATTAAACTTCCATTAACTGTATATCTGGTTAGGTTAGCTGATATACTCTTGCGCGCTATTTTTTACTATGTGATTTTTTTCACATATTCAATTTTTCATACATACGTTTTTTTAAAGAGTCGGTGCTATTGTTTAAACTGCAAAAAGGAGTTTTTCGTAACAAATAGCCATAGGAGACAATGTAATGTCAGTCACAAATAACAAAGTGAACAAAGCTGTGATCCCTGTTGCCGGCTTGGGAACTAGGATGTTACCAGCGACCAAGGCTATCCCTAAAGAAATGCTACCTTTGGTTGATAAGCCGCTGATTCAATACGTTGTTAATGAATGTATTAAAGCAGGAATTAACGAGATTATTTTGGTTACACATTCATCCAAAAACTCGATAGAAAATCATTTTGATACCAGTTTTGAATTGGAAGCGATGCTGGAAAGAAGGGTTAAACGTCAGTTATTGGATGAAGTCCAGTCTATTTGCCCGAGCCACGTGACCATCATGCAAACCCGTCAGGGAATTGCCAAAGGGTTGGGGCATGCCGTGTTATGCGCGAAGCCATTAATTGGGGATGAGCCGTTTGCTGTTATCCTGCCTGATGTTATTTTGGATGAGTACAGTACAGACTTATCTAAATATAACCTGAGTGAAATGTTGTCACGTTTTAACGAGAATGGTGCGAGTCAGATACTGGTCGAGCCAGTTCCTTATGAAAGTGTTTCTGACTATGGTATTGTCGACTGTTTTGGAAAAAATTTACAGCCTGGTGATAGTAAGCCTATTGCCCGCGTTGTTGAGAAACCTAAACCTGAAGAGGCACCATCGAATCTTTCTATTGTAGGTCGTTACGTACTATCTGAAAAAATCTGGCCATTATTAGCAAAAACTGCGCCGGGTGCAGGGGATGAAATCCAGCTTACTGATGCTATTGCTATGCTGATGGAAAAAGAGCCGGTTGAAGCATACCACTTAAAAGGCCGTAGCCATGATTGCGGTAACAAGCTGGGTTATATGCAGGCATTTGTTGAATATGGAATGAAGCATAAGCAGTTGGGAGACTCATTCAGAGACTGGATTATGACCTTGCAGGATCAGATTGAAAAATAATCTATTAGTAATTTAGGATGTGAGATGAAAGTAACTGTATTTGGTATTGGCTACGTTGGCTTGGTCCAGGCAACTGTGTTTGCTGAGGTAGGGCACGACGTACTTTGTGTTGATGTTGATGCAAAAAAAGTTGAAAACCTGAAAAATGGGCAGATCCCTATTTTTGAGCCGGGATTGGAATCTCTGGTTAAGAAAAACTATGCACAAGGGCGTCTGAGTTTTACGACAGATGCTAAAGCGGGTGTAGCACATGGCAAATTACAGTTTATCGCTGTCGGAACACCTCCTGATGAAGATGGCTCGGCAGATCTACAGTACGTCACTGCCGTAGCCCGTACCATCGCAGAAAATATGGATAGTTATAAAGTGGTGGTTGATAAATCAACTGTCCCTGTAGGCACTGCAGATAAAGTCAAAGCCGTGATGCAGGCTGTTTTGGCTGAGCGTGGGATGAGTATTCCATATGATGTTGTGTCTAATCCTGAGTTTTTGAAAGAGGGTGCTGCAGTTGCTGATTGTATGCGTCCTGAGCGTATTATCATTGGCTGTGATAACGATAGTGTGGTTGATGTTATCCGAGAGCTGTATGAGCCGTTCAATCGTAACCATGATCGTATGATAGTTATGGATATTCGTAGTGCAGAGCTGACAAAATATGCAGCTAATTGCATGTTAGCGACAAAAATCAGCTTTATGAACGAAATTGCTAATCTGGCAGAAATGCTGGGTGCTGATATCGAACATGTACGTCAGGGTATTGGTTCTGATTCACGCATTGGGTATCACTTTATTTATCCGGGTTGTGGATACGGTGGTTCATGTTTTCCAAAAGATGTCCAGGCACTTATTCGTACTTCGGAGCAAATTGGCTATACACCAAAGATTTTACAGGCAGTTGAGTTGGTTAACGAAAAACAAAAAAGAAAATTACCTTCTTTCGTTAAACATCATTTTGGAGCCGATTTATCTGATAAAACATTTGCCATATGGGGACTATCATTTAAACCTAATACCGATGATATGCGAGAAGCATCAAGTCGAGTATTGATGGAAGCCTTGTGGGAAAGTGGTGCTAAAATACAGGCTTATGATCCGGAAGCAATGCAGGAAACTCAGCGAATTTATGGGCAACGCGATGATCTTGCTTTAATGGGAACAAAAGAAGCTGCCTTAAAAGGTGCTGATGCTTTGATTATTTGCACAGAGTGGCAAAACTTCAGAGCCCCTGATTTTGATCTGATAAAAGACTCGCTTAACACTCCGGTTATTTTTGATGGGCGTAATCTTTATGATCCGGAGCGCCTGCAAGCCAGAGGGTTCACCTATTATGGCATTGGCCGTGGTGACTCTATCAATCCAGTTATTTGAGTTGTGATATGAAATTTTTAGTAACAGGTTCCGCTGGTTTTATTGGTTTTCATGTAAGCCAGCGGTTATTAAATATGGGTTATGAAGTTGTCGGCATTGATAACATCAATGATTATTATGATGTTAATTTGAAGCAGGCAAGATTAAATTTATTACTCCCTCACTCAGGTTTTAAATTTGAAAAACTAGATTTGGCTGATAGAGTCGGGATCGCTGAATTGTTTACTAAGCACCAATTTCAGAGAGTTATCCATTTGGGGGCTCAACCAGGTGTGCGTTATTCAATACAAAACCCAATGGCATATATTGATGCCAATATTGTTGGTCACATGAATATTCTTGAAGGGTGTCGCCACAACAATGTTGAGCATTTATTATATGCATCTTCAAGCTCAGTATATGGGTTAAATAAGAAACAACCATTTTCTACTGATGATTCGGTTGATCATCCGGTCTCTTTATACGCAGCGACCAAAAAAGCTGATGAATTAATGTCTCACAGTTATTCACATCTTTATAAATTACCAACCACAGGTTTACGATTCTTTACGGTATATGGTCCGTGGGGACGTCCCGATATGGCTTTATTTAAGTTTACTAAAGCGATGTTAGAGGGGCGGCCTATTGATGTTTATAACCATGGAGATATGGTAAGGGATTTCACATATATTGATGATATTGTCGAGTCTATAATCAGATTACAGGCTATTATTCCCGAACCTAATAAAGATTGGTCAGTTGAAACTGGTCAGGTCTCTGCTAGCTCAGCGCCATATCGTATTTACAATATTGGCAATGGTCAGCCGACAAAATTGGGTAATTTTATTGAGGCTATTGAAGTTTCATTAGGGATAAAAGCAGCGAAAAACTTTATGGAAATTCAGGATGGCGATGTGCTGTCTACTTGCGCGGATTCCAGTGCGCTGTACGAGAAAATTGGTTTTTCTCCTAATACACCAGTGAGAGAGGGTGTGAAACAATTTGTTGATTGGTATCTGGATTTTTATCAGATGTCTTAACATTAGTCTAATAATAAGAAAAGGAGCTATTAGCTCCTTTTTTAATTCTATGTTAATAAAAAACTAAGTTAATGTTAAATTGTTTTTTTCACACCGAGAATGCAAAGAAGCATATAATCGGTTGTGTTCGTACATCAGCCCATAATTAACTTAGTTTGGTTTATTAAGCATAAAACAAAAATACCCTTCATAGGGTATTTTTGTTATTAGACGACAAAGTAACTGATTAGATCAGAAAATCTTCCAGACTTTTGCCTTCTTCTTCAATTGCTTTTTTGATTACTGCTGGGGTACGGCCTTGGCCAGTCCAGGTTTTAGTTTCGCCTTCGTCAAGATATGAATATTTAGCCGGGCGAGTAGCACGCTTAGATTTACCAGAAGCTTTACCACTTAAAGCGTCTACTAAATCGCTTAATTCAATACCGTCTTTTTCCAGCATTTCACGGTATTCTTGAAGTTTACGAGTGCGCTCTTCTATTTGAGCACGCGCCTGGCTTTCTTCATCACGACGTTCTTCAACAACAATCGTCAGTTTTTCCAACATTTCTTCTAAAGTAGCAAGTTCACATTCTCTTGCTTGTGCGCGCAAAGTACGGATGTTATTTAGGGATTTTAAATTTTCGCTCATTGTCCTGGTCTCAAATTATAATGATGATGGCTGATGTATGGATAATAATAGAATGCTATTTTATTTTCTGCAATAGTGAATTTACTTTCTAAGGCTAAAAGATCCATTTTTAAAATGCAATTTTTTTGATAATCGATATATTGTGTTTTAATTCTACTATTGGATTTATCATTTCTCGATAACGGTTAGACGTAGATTACTCAGAGCTGCTCAAGGATTAACTTAGACATATAAAACTAATTTATAGTCAATCTGTAAGATATGCTAACTATTCATCTGAAAATAAGTTGGTTTTCAAGTGTGAGATGAAATTTTTTTTATGGGTAATCCACTGGTTATGATTATAGCGATGTGGAACGAGTAAAAGTAAACCGTTTTGATTATTAATATGCAAATTGTGGAATATAAAATCGATATTTACTTCTGATATTAATTTTGTTCATTTGTCATTCAGTAAGCGCTTATCGTGCTGATTTTATATGCACAAATGTGATAGCTATCATAAAAATATTTCTTTTACTTTCATTCCGTTTTTCTTTCATACTCCATTTGGCCAATAACAAAGGATAACCTTGAGTTAAGTTTGTGGTAAACTTGCGGGGATATATTGCTTGGTTAAATTTGACTAGAGGACGGAAGGGCCAATGGCTCAGCTTTATTTTTATTATTCTGCTATGAACGCAGGGAAATCAACTTCATTATTACAGTCTTCCTATAACTATAACGAAAGAGGAATGAGGACGTTGATTTTTACAGCAGAAATAGATACACGATTTGGAAAAGGGAAGGTCAGTTCCCGTATTGGGCTATCTGCGGATGCCTTACTGTTTTCACCAGGCATTAATATTGCTGAGCTCATCAGACGTGAGAATGATGCAGAAAAGATTCATTGTATTTTGATTGATGAGTGTCAGTTTTTAACAAAAGAACATGTTGAGCAGCTTTGTGAAATTGTTGATTACGATGATATTCCCGTTCTCTGTTATGGATTAAGAACAGATTTTCAGGGCGAATTATTTAAAGGCAGCCAATATCTTCTTGCCTGGGCAGATAAATTAGTTGAATTGAAAACAATTTGCCATTGTGGAAGAAAAGCAAGCCGTGTACTGCGTTTTGGTAGCGATGGGAATGTTGTTTATGATGGGGCACAGGTTGATATTGGTGGTAACGAAAAATATGTCTCAGTGTGCCGCAGGCACTATTATGATGTCATTCATGAAGCTAAAGCCAAAAAAAGCTGAACAGGTATAGCCCGTGTGTATGGGTAATACGATTAAGTTAGAAAAATGAATTAATAAAAAGGCATCGGATATACTCTGATGCCTTTTAGATTACATTAGTTTATTATTTCTTATTATTTTTCAACTTTTTCGCCTTCCTGTGATATGGGCGATTCTGTAAATTTACGGCCATAGAAGGAATCCAGTAACAATTGTTTTAACTCACTAATTAACGGGTAACGAGGGTTAGCACCGGTACATTGATCATCAAAGGAATCTTCTGCGAGTTTATCAATTTTTGCCAGGAAATCACTTTCCTGAACCCCGGTTGCACGGATTGAGTCTGGAATATTAAGTTGAGATTTTAATTCTTCTAGCCATGCCAGCAATTTTTCAATTTTAGTCGCAGTGCGGTCGCCTGCTTGACTTAATCCTAAATGTTCTGCGATTTCAGCGTAACGGCGTCTTGCTTGAGGGCGGTCATATTGACTGAATGCAGTCTGTTTGGTCGGATTATCATTGGCGTTATAGCGTATTACATTACAGATAAGCAGGGCATTTGCTAATCCGTGTGGAATATGGAATTCAGAACCCAGCTTGTGAGCCATAGAATGACAGACACCTAAAAAGGCATTGGCAAAAGCGATCCCGGCGATAGTTGCAGCATTATGGACACGTTCACGGGCCACTGGGTTCTGGGCACCTTGCTGATAGCTGGCAGGGAGAAAATCTTTCAGTAATTTGAGCGCTTGTAAAGCCTGTCCATCAGAGTATTCATTGGCTAAAACAGAAACATAAGCTTCCAGTGCATGGGTTACAGCATCTAAGCCACCATAAGCACATAATGATTTGGGCATATCCATGACAAGGTTTGCATCAACGATAGCCATATCTGGTGTTAGTGCATAATCTGCCAATGGATATTTCTGACCGGTGATATCATCAGTCACAACAGCAAACGGTGTGACTTCTGATCCCGTGCCAGAGGTGGTTGTAATCGCGACCATTTTTGCCTTTATGCCCATTTTAGGGAATTTATAGATACGTTTCCGGATATCCATAAAGCGTAATGCCAATTCTTCAAAATGAGTTTCAGGATGTTCATACATTACCCACATGATTTTGGCTGCATCCATCGGTGAACCACCACCGAGAGCTATAATGATATCTGGTTTGAACAAACGCATTTGTTCAGCACCTTTTCGGACAATACTTAAAGTAGGGTCAGCTTCAACTTCAAAAAATACTTCTGTTTCTACATTATGAGATTTTAAAACTCTGATGACTTGATCGACATAACCATTATTAAATAAGAAAGAATCTGTCACGATAAAGGCGCGTTTGGCCCCATCTGTTGCCACTTCTTCCAGAGCAACCGGTAATGAGCCACGACGGAAATAGATAGATTTAGGGATTTTATGCCACAGCATATTTTCAGCTCTTTTCGCGACAGTTTTGGTATTGATCAAATGTTTTGGTCCGACGTTCTCTGAAATTGAGTTTCCGCCCCAAGAGCCGCATCCGAGCGTCAGGGAAGGGGAAAGTTTAAAGTTGTAAAGATCACCAATACCACCCTGAGATGCCGGAGTATTAATTAAAATACGTGCCGTTTTCATTTTATCGCCGAAATATTTAATACGAGCAGCTTGGTTGTCTTGGTCGATATACAGTGAAGAGGTGTGACCAATCCCCCCCATTTCAACTAATTTTTCTGCTTTTCCGACAGCATCTTCAAAATCTTTTCCACGATACATGGCTAATAAAGGCGATAATTTTTCATGGGCGAATGGCTCTTTTTCATCCACGATTGTCACTTCACCAATAAGAATTTTTGTATTTTCAGGAACGCTGATACCTGCCATTTCTGCTATTTTGATGGCGGGCTGACCGACAATTTCGGCATTCAGGTTGCCATTTTTCAAAATAATATTTTGAACTGCCTTCAGTTCTTTCCCTTGTAGAATATAACCGCCATGACTAGAAAAACGTTCACGGACTTGTTTATAAACGCTATCAACCACAATAACGGATTGTTCGGAAGCACATATCACACCGTTATCGAAAGTTTTGGACATTAAAATCGATGCAACTGCCCGTTTGATGTCAGCAGATTCATCTATCACAACAGGGGTATTACCTGCTCCAACGCCGATAGCGGGTTTACCTGAGCTATAGGCGGCCTTTACCATTCCGGGGCCGCCTGTTGCCAGAATGAGATTAATATCAGGGTGGTGCATCAATGCATTTGAGAGTTCAACAGAAGGTTCATCTATCCAACCGATAATGTCTTTTGGTGCCCCAGCAGCGACAGCCGCTTGTAAAACGATTTCGGCTGCTTTATTTGTGGCATTTTTGGCTCGTGGGTGTGGCGAAAAAATAATACCGTTACGGGTTTTCAGGCTGATAAGCGCCTTGAAAATGGCGGTTGAAGTTGGGTTGGTTGTCGGAACAATACCACAGATAATACCGACAGGTTCCGCAATCGTGATCGTACCGAAAGTATCATCCTCAGATAAAATTCCACAGGTTTTATCATCTTTATAGGCGTTATAAATGTATTCAGAAGCAAAGTGGTTTTTGATGACTTTATCTTCTACAACACCCATTCCCGATTCAGAGACAGCTAATTTTGCCAGCGGGATACGGGCATCAGCAGCAGCAAAAGCAGCAGCACGAAATATTTGGTCAACCTGTTCCTGTGAAAAGCTGGCAAATTCTCGTTGAGCTTTTTTCACACGAGCAACTAATTCGTTCAGTTCAGCAACCTGAGTGACAGCCATAAAGATTACTCCTAATAAAAGTTAAATTTTTTCAGGGAATTGGCAGTTCGATTATTGTACTGAAAGTCATGTCGTGAAATTCTCTACTGACATACTCACACAAATAGTGCCAATTACCTTAAAAAACTTTAATAATTCATATTGTTAAAAACAGCTTATGTATTTTTTCTAAGAAGGACTTTTGAACACAGCTTATCATCGGATGGTTTTTGAATAGTGATTTAGATCATGGAAACAGCAAGCTGATAGCATTCAGCTAATAGTTTTTTGATAATGATTATCAAAAAACTATTAGAGAATATTTTAAATATTTATTTAACTTTTACGGTATTATTTGTTAAATAAATTTTAGTAATATATTTTATGATAAAATAAGTGAAAAATAATTAACAGACATCCAATAAAGAGTATGGTTAGTTAATAAAATCCTTTCTATTTTCTACTAGAAATCTCCTCATTATTTATTTAAGTGTTTGTTTTTTTGGGTTGAGCAATACTGTTTTTTACACCTACATTTCATACCACAACCGTCTATTACTGGATGTTGTTGCAATATTTTGTGATGAGGACGGTCTTTTAATCTGTGATGATTGCATTTTGTTAAAATAATGTTTATTTTCTTTTTTTGTTTGAATCTTAGTGTGATTCGATTGATAAAATCAAATGAGAAAAATTATTTTTATCAAAGTGTTATTGATTTCTCTGTTTACATCTTATATCTAAGAACAAACAATTACTTTAATGATTTAATAAACATATTATAAAAAATAGTATAACAAACTTGGTGTGGGTTGAATTTTAGACATATAAATTATATTTATTTAATAAAATAGGTTATCGGGATTGTTAGATTAAAAAACGATTAATTTGCTGTTTATCACTTGGAGAGAATAATGAGAAAAACACCATCAAAGTTGAGTCAGTTGATTTCTTCTATCGTTTTATTATCGTTTCCCATAGCGCAAGGGATGGCGGCGAAAGTTCCCGCGGGGGTAGTGTTAGCAGAAAAACAGGAAGTTACCATTAATAATGGTGTTGAGGTGGTATCACTAGATCCTCATGTCGTTGAAGGTGGTCCAGAAACCAATGTTATTCGTAACTTATTTGAAGGGTTGGTGACTACTGATTTTAATGGCGAAACTGTGCCGGGAGTAGCCGAAAAATGGGAAAATGAAGGCTATCAGGTATGGACCTTTCATCTACGTAAAGATGCTAAATGGAGTGATGGCAAACCAGTCACAGCACAGGATTTTGTCTATAGCTGGCGTCGGCTTTCTGATCCAAAAGTAGGCTCCCCTTATGCCAGTTATTTGCAATATACCTATATATTAAACGCAGATAATGTCTTACAAGGAACAAAATCGCCTGAACAGCTGGGTGTAAAGGCGCTGGATGATCAGCGTTTTCAGGTAACACTCAGTCGCCCTGTTCCTTATCTTATTAACATGTTAAGCCATACTCCACTGAAACCTGTGCGGCAGGATGTTGTAGAAAAATTTGGCATTAAATGGACTTCCCCAGAAAATTTTATTGGCAATGGATCTTATATATTAAAGGAGTGGGTTATTAATGAGCGAATGGTTTTAACACGCAACCCACATTACTGGAATAATAAAGAATCTATTATCGAAAAAGGTATTTTATTACCTATTGTTTCAGGTGTTAGTGATGTAAACCGCTATCGTAGTGGGGAAGTGGATATTACTAATGATGCTATTCCGCCAGAACTCTATCGGAAAATGAAACAAGATATTCCCGAGCAACTTCGAACAGTACCTTTTTTATGCACATTTTATTACGAAATTAATCACAAAAATCCGTTATTTAAAGATAAACGAGTGCGTGAAGCCATTAAACTCAGCCTTGACAGAGATATTGTCACTGAAAAGATTATGGGGCAGGGGCAAATTCCGGCATACGGCTTCACTCCTACCTTTATTGGTGGTGGCCTGACTTTTAATCCAGAATGGGCTAGTTGGACACAGGAACAGCGTAATCAACGGGCAAGAGAATTATTAAAAGAAGCGGGCTTTGATGCCAGTAATCCACTCAAATTCAGCCTGCTCTATAACACTTCAGAACAAAACAAACAGCAGGCTATTGCCGCTGCATCCATGTGGCAAAAGAATATTGGTGCAAAAGTCACGTTACAAAATCAGGAATGGAAAACGTCATTGCAAAATCGTCATCAGGGAAATTATGACATAGTAAGAGCAACATGGTGCGGCGATTATAATGAACCTTCATCCTTCCTAAATTATTACTTATCAGATAGCAGTAATAATACGTCATTTTATAACAGTGAAGCCTTTGATAATTACCTCAATCAGGCTCTGACAGCCAAAGATGAAAAAAACCGTAAAGAGTTTTATCAGAAGGCGGAAGCTCATCTTGATGCTGATTCAGGAACAATTCCTGTGTATTACCGGGTTTCTACACGTCTGATTCGCCCGACTGTCGGTGGCATGACAGGAAAGGATCCTCTCGATTATGTTGATCTTAAGAATTTATATATTCAGAAATTAGATAACTGATTGTTATTAAAAATATTCTATTGCTGTAAATAAAACGATTCCTTTTGGAATGCAGAAAATAATTAGCCCTGAAAATGGGAGGCTTTTACGAAAGCCAGATGAATCAATAGGAGTAATAAGAAGATGGTAAACACAACAAGAAAGAAGATTGCTGCTGGCGTTGCAGTAGCATTAAGCATGATGATCGGAGCACAGGCATTTGCAGCGGAGGTTCCTGCGGGAGTACAGCTGGCAGAAAAACAAACGCTGGTGCGCAACAATGGTTCTGAACCACAATCACTGGATCCCCATAAAATAGAAGGCGTACCGGAATCAAATATTGCCCGTGATTTGTTTGAAACGCTGGTAATTAATGATCCTGATGGCAACATTATTCCCGGTGTTGCGGAAAGTTGGGAACACAGCCCGGATTTTAAAACTTGGACATTCCATTTCCGTAAAGATGCTAAATGGTCAAATGGTGATCCTGTCACTGCACCGGATTTTGTTTATAGTTGGCAACGGGCAGTCGATCCAAATACAGCATCCCCTTATGCCAGTTATATGCAATATGCCCATCTTCTTAATGTTGATGACATCATTAAAGGTAAGAAAAAACCAGAAACATTGGGAGTTAAGGCACTAGATGACTACACATTCCAATTAACACTCAGTGAACCAGTACCTTATTTAGTCCGATTAATGGTTCACACATCGACTTCGCCAGTCCATCGTGCGACGGTTGAAAAATATGGGGAAAGATGGACGCAACCACAGAATTTTGTCGGCAACGGTGCATATAAAGTGAAAAGCTGGGTGATTAACGAACGCCTTGTTTTCGAACGTAACCCGATGTATTGGGATAATAAAAATACCGTTATTGATCAAACCATTGTTTTACCTATATCTTCTGAAGTTACTGATGTTAATCGTTATCGCGCTGGCGAAATCGAGATGACTTATACCAATTTACCTGTCGAATTATTTCAAAAACTAAAAAAAGAGATCCCTGAACAATTGCGTTTTAGCCCGAAATTATGCACTTACTACTATGAAATAAATAACGAAAGACCACCATTTAATGATGTTCGGGTACGTACTGCTCTAAAATTGGGTATGGATAGTGAGCTGATGACTCATAAGGTGAAAAATCAGGGAGATGTAACAGCTTATGGTTATACCCCACCTTATATTGCTGATTTTAAAGATGTAAAACCGGATTGGTATACTAAATTAACTCAGCAACAACGTAATGAAGAAGCAAAAAAACTTCTGGCAGAAGCCGGGTTTACCAAAGATAATCCGTTAAAAGTTAAGCTACTTTATAATACTTCCGATCTGCATAAAAAATTAGCGATTGCTGCCGCCTCCATCTGGAAGAAGAATATCGGAGTTGAAGTTTCTCTCGAAAATCAGGAATGGAAAACCTTCCTGGACTCCCGTCATCAGGCCAATTACGACGTCGCCCGAGCTGGCTGGTGTGCTGATTATAACGAAGCCTCTACCTTCCTGAATCCGATGTTATCTGATAGCAGCAACAATACCGCACATTATAAGAGCAAAGAATTTGATGCTTTAATGAAACAATCACTGCAAGCTAAGACAGATGAAGAGCGCGCCGAAATTTATACTAAGGCGAATGCACAATTGGATAAAGATTCTGCTGTTGTACCTCTCTTTTACTATACAAACTCTTTTTTATTGAAACCTTACGTAGGTGGTTATACCGGCAAAGATCCGCTGGATAATTTCCATACCAAAAATCTTTATATTATCAAACATTAGGAATCAGCAGGTGGTTTAAGTTATAAACCACCTGTGTATCAGATAATTAATGACCACGGTTTGGTCAGACAATAGGAACGGGCAATGCTGAAATTTATTTTACGCCGTTGTTTAGAGGCGATCCCGACACTTTTCATTCTTATTACCATTTCGTTTTTCATGATGCGTCTTGCACCGGGCAGCCCATTTACCGGAGAAAGAAAACTCCCGCCTGAAGTGATGGCGAATATCGAAGCGAAATACCATCTAAATGATCCTATCTATAAACAATATTTCAATTACTTGATTCAACTTTCGAAAGGGGACTTTGGCCCTTCATTTAAATATAAGGACTACAGTGTAAATGATTTGGTAGCAGAGGCGTTGCCCGTTTCTGCTAAATTAGGTGCTGCTGCCTTTATTATGGCAGTGATATTTGGTGTCAGTGCGGGGGTCATTGCGGCACTGAATCAAAATACAAAATGGGATTACACGGTCATGGGGTTTGCCATGACAGGGGTTGTTATCCCCAGTTTTGTCGTCGCTCCCTTATTGGTTCTGATATTCGCAATTACATTAAAATGGTTGCCGGGAGGCGGCTGGAATGGTGGGGCGCCTAAATATATGCTCTTGCCGATGGTTGCGTTATCCCTTTCTTATATTGCCAGTATTTCCCGTATCACTCGCGGCTCCATGATTGAAGTTCTGCATTCCAACTTTATCCGAACAGCAAGAGCCAAAGGGCTGCCATTACGCAAGATTATTTTCCGCCATGCACTGAAACCAGCTTTACTTCCTGTCATTTCCTATATGGGGCCCGCCTTTGTCGGCATTATTACCGGCTCAATGGTTATTGAAACCATCTTCGGTTTGCCCGGTCTGGGGCAATTGTTCGTTAATGGTGCTTTAAACCGTGACTATTCATTGGTGCTCAGCCTGACGATTCTGGTGGGTGGGTTAACCATTATGTTTAACGCTATCGTTGATGTGTTGTATGCCGTCATCGATCCGAAAATCCGTTACTAAGACTGGAGCACGCAATGTTACTGAATAAGAAAAATAGCGAAGCTCTGGAAAATTTTTCTGAGCAGCTGGAAATTGAAGGCCGCAGTTTGTGGCAGGATGCACGTCGTCGTTTTATTCATAATAAAGCAGCAATTACAAGTTTATGTGTATTATTTGTCATCACATTGTTTGTCATTTTAGCGCCTATGTTGTCTCAGTATACCTACGATGATACTGACTGGAACATGATGACCATGCCCCCTGATTTTGAATCACACCATTATTTTGGTACCGATTCATCAGGCCGTGATTTGTTAGTCCGTGTTGCTATTGGTGGGCGTATTTCACTTATGGTTGGGATAGCCGCGGCGCTGATTGCTGTGATATTCGGCACATTATATGGTGCTATGTCAGGCTATCTTGGTGGTAAAGTCGATATGGTCATGATGCGCCTGTTGGAAATTCTGAACTCCTTCCCATTTATGTTCTTCGTCATCCTGTTAGTGACTTTTTTTGGACAAAACATTCTGCTGATCTTTGTTGCGATAGGCATGGTGTCATGGCTGGACATGGCGCGTATAGTCCGGGGGCAGACATTGAGCCTCAAACGCAAGGAATTCATTGAAGCTGCACTGGTGTGTGGTGTATCCAGCCGGAACATTGTTCTGCGCCATATCGTACCGAATGTGTTGGGTGTGGTGGTGGTTTATGCTTCATTGTTGGTGCCAAGCATGATCCTGTTTGAATCTTTCCTGAGCTTTCTTGGCTTGGGAACGCAAGAGCCGCTCAGTAGTTGGGGGGCATTATTAAGCGATGGTGCCAACTCAATGGAAGTGGCTCCGTGGTTACTCCTGTTTCCTGCGGGCTTTCTGGTGTTAACCCTGTTTTGTTTTAACTTTATTGGTGACGGCCTGCGAGATGCCCTCGACCCTAAAGACCGTTAAGGAGAGCCTATGAATAGCGTAGAAACAATAAAACATGCTAAAAGCGCTGAATCACTATTAACGGTGAAAGATTTAAATGTGGTATTCAGTACGCCTGATGGCAACGTAACAGCAGTGAATAAACTAAATTTTGACTTACAGGCCGGAGAAACACTGGGTATTGTTGGTGAATCCGGCTCAGGTAAATCTCAGACAGCCTTTGCACTAATGGGGTTACTGGCCAGTAATGGTAATGTTAGTGGTTCTGCAGTTTTTAACGGGCGTGAAATTCTTAACCTGCACGAAAAAGCGTTGAATAAAATGCGGGCGGAAGAAATCTCAATGATCTTCCAAGACCCGATGACATCTCTTAACCCTTATATGCGTGTAGGCGAGCAACTTATCGAAGTGCTGATGCTACATAAAAATATGAGCAAAAGTGAGGCCTTTGAAGAATCTGTTCGGATGCTGGATGCTGTTAAGATGCCTGAAGCCCGTAAGCGGATGAAAATGTTCCCGCATGAATTTTCTGGCGGAATGCGTCAGCGCGTCATGATAGCAATGGCATTATTGTGCCAACCTAAATTATTGATTGCAGATGAACCGACGACTGCACTGGATGTCACTGTTCAGGCACAAATCATGACATTGCTGAATGAACTTAAAAAAGAACTGAATACCGCCATTATTATGATCACCCATGACTTGGGCGTTGTTGCTGGTATTTGTGATAAGGTATTGGTTATGTATGCAGGCAGAACGATGGAATATGGTACTGCCCGCGACATATTTTACCACCCGACACACCCTTATTCGATTGGCTTGCTTAATGCTGTTCCGCGGTTGGATGGCGATGAAGAATCTTTGGCTACAATTCAGGGTAACCCACCAAACTTACTGCGCTTACCAAAGGGTTGCCCATTTCAGCCTCGTTGTCAGTTTGCTACTGAACATTGTGTGAGTGAAGAACCCCCGCTGGAACTATTTAATCCCGGACGCTTGCGTGCCTGCTTCAGACGTCAGGAGGAATTAGTATGAATACAGTTACTGAAAAAAAAGTCCTTCTGGAAGTGGATGATCTGAAAGTTTACTTTGATATCAAAGATGGTAAGCAGTGGTTTTGGCAGCCTTCTAAAGAACTGAAAGCCGTAGATGGTGTTACCCTGAGATTATACGAAGGGGAAACTCTGGGTGTAGTGGGGGAATCCGGTTGTGGTAAATCAACACTTGCCAGAGCAATTATTGGATTAGTCAAAGCGTCAGGTGGTTCAGTAACCTGGCTTGGTCAGAATCTCTTTGATCTCAATGACAGACAGTGGCGGGATATTCGCAATGATATCCAGATGATTTTTCAGGATCCTTTGGCCTCTCTTAACCCGCGAATGACTATCGGTGACATCATCGCCGAGCCACTGAAAACGTATTATCCCAAAATGAAAGATGCGGAGATAAAAGAAAAAGTCAAAAAAATGATGATGAAGGTGGGTTTATTACCGAACCTGATTAACCGTTATCCTCATGAATTTTCAGGGGGGCAGTGCCAGCGTATCGGAATTGCCCGTGCCTTGATATTGGAACCTAAACTGATTATCTGCGACGAACCTGTTTCTGCGCTGGATGTTTCTATTCAGGCTCAGGTTGTAAACTTGTTGCAGGATTTGCAACGAGAAATGGGGCTTTCCCTGATTTTTATCGCTCACGATCTTTCGATAGTGAAGCATATTTCCGATCGCGTATTGGTTATGTATCTGGGGAACGCAGTTGAATTGGGGACTTATGATGAGGTTTATCACAATCCTCTGCATCCCTATACCCGTGCATTGATGTCAGCAGTACCGATTCCTGACCCTGATAAAGAGCGCTACAAACAAATTGAATTGTTGGAAGGGGAACTGCCTTCACCCATCAATCCGCCATCCGGATGTGTATTCCGTACTCGCTGCCCATTGGCAGACGCGGAATGCGCCAAAACCCGGCCATTGCTAGAAGGTAGCTTTAAACATGCCGTTTCTTGTTTGAAGGTTGATCCGCTGTAGAACCCAACATCACAAAAAATAGATAAATAATACCGCTCGCATTTATGCGAGCGGATTTTGCTTATTTTTGGTGGAAATATCCTGTGAAACAATTTTGGCAGGTAATTGGAAAATCAGCATTCTGAAACGTTGAAACGAAATAAGAGTTTTTCATTTTGAGGTCAATGCCATTAGTTTATGTAAGTCTATCTTTCCGTTTGCTGTCATAGGAAGGTTATCAATGATAAAAAGACGGGGCAGCATGTATGTAGGTAAATACTCAGCCAATTCTTGTGCTAGTTGTTTTCGGTTGAACGTATCTTGTGAGCGAGGGATAACAAAGGCGGCAAGAAAATCATCTTCACCTTCATTTTTCACTGCGCAGACTTTGGCTAAGAGAATTTCTTTGCTGTTTAAAATCCGAGCTTCTATTTCTTCCAATTCGATACGATGACCGCATATTTTTACCTGATTGTCGATGCGACCTGAAAACATGAAAGCACCATCGTCACGTTGCCAGCACAAATCACCAGTCTTATAAAGGCGCATTGGCTGAGGATAACCGGGGATAGATGCATGTATGAAACGGTCAGTCGTAAGCTAGTGCTGGTTCCAGTACCCTCGTGAAAGACCTTCACCACCGAGATAGAGTTGCCCTATATTGCCTGTTGCCAGAGGCTCCAGATTATCATTCAAAATGAATGCACAGGTATGGTCGATTGGTTGTCCGATAGGAACGCTACCATCGACCAGATCATCTGGACTGATATTATGTGAAAGCGCGAATATAGTGCTTTCTGTTGGGCCATAAGCATTTAGAGTATGTTGAGGTAAAGAGTCGGCTTTCAGAACCAGCTTCACCATGTGGGGGTTGAGTGCTTCACCTCCAATCAGGAGATAGCGAATGTTACGGAATGCCCGAGGATATGTTGATGCAACCAGATTGAAGAGTGTCGCTGTAATAAAGATGATAGAAATGGCTCGCCTCGCTAGCTCGGCTTGAAAATACTCTATGTCCAGTAAGTCCTTTTTGGGGATAACGACAGCAGTTGCACCATTGAGGATTGCTCCCCAGACTTCGAATAACGAAGCATCAAATATTGGGTTGGCTATACAGGCAATACGATCTTCTGACGTTAAGCGTATATATGTCGTATCGATGACGGTCCTTATGATACTTTTCCCCTCGATTTGTACACCTTTTGGTTTACCCGTTGTGCCAGAGGTAAAAAGAATGTGAGTTCGATGGTGTGGAGCCAAACAAGCTATTTCTGCATTGATTTCAGTTAAGTCTTCTCCCTCGACCAAAAGATCAAAAAATGAAATGAATGTAGTGTGTAATTGAGGGAATTTGCCTGAAGAATCGGTAATAGTCCATTTTATTGACAGATCTTCCAATATGCTATTCAGTCGTGCGGGGGGCATAGATGGATCGAGAGGTACACAGCTACCATAAACCATAAGGATAGCAAGTTGGCTTGTGATCTGCTCAATTCCCGGCGGTAACAGAATGGCAACAGGTTCTTCATGTGTTATTCCAAGTAGTTGCAGTGAACTCGCTATAGTCGCAGCTTGCTGTTTAAGCGTGTGATAATCGATTGTTCTTTCAGGCGTTAGGATAGCGGCTTTAGCTGGGTACTTACTGACTTGCTTCAGGAAATGAGACAGCATTCTAACCCCCTATAAGGCGATGGGATGATAATATTAACTTTTAATTTCAATTTGAAATTATCACTTATTATTATAATTTCAATATTAATGTTATCAATTTTGAATACAAGTCTGATTTTCCTTTCACCCATAGTTTGAAAACGAACTTCTGAGTAATTATGAAAAAATCACGTAGCTTGAAAGAAAACGTCAAAATTGTAATTTATCTGTGTATTTTCTAAATCCACTGGATAAATATTTTTTGCTGGTTTGATAATGAAGGCCATCTTTTAAATTAAAAAAATATCTGTTTTATTATTGTATTTAGGTGAGTTTGATGATGATTCCTATCGCATGTTTCTGTACGAAACAATAGGAAAGAATACAGGTATATACTTAATTAAATCTACTAATTACATATGTTTAATATATGCTTTAATCTTAACTGTTTTGATGATCTGATTTATCTTTACAGGTGTGGTAATTAATACAGATTATTTTAACCCTATCAGTATGGTTTGAGAGTGGTTGATATAATTTTTGTATCATATTGCTGCGTTTTTTTATAGAACGTATTCATTTACAGGCTGTTTCTATCTGAATTGGCGGAGAGTAATACCATAAAGGAATAAGAGTTAGTATCACTTAGTTAATTATTTTGTATGATGTTAAGCCATAATGGGTAAGGTTTTACATATGTTCATTCAGGAGGCTAATTTCATTTAATTTGAAAAAATAAATTTAACTAATGTTTTGTTAATTTTGATTTCTTTCTGATATTTAAATTAGTTATGACTCATAAGGTTCCTGTTACTTAGGGTGCTATGGCTTGCTTGTGTTTTAAAGCTACGTTTTTTGAATAGTCAGGAAATGATTGAGAACAAGAAAGTCATTGCTATTGGGCAGCGGACAGCCACATGTTTTAAAGGACAAAAACCATGTCAGACAGTTTCCAGAATGAAGTTCCCAAGGCTCGCGTTAATATTAAGCTCGATTTACACACGGGCGGGGCACAAAAGAAAGTGGAATTGCCCCTGAAATTATTAGTGATGGGTGATTATAGCAACGGGCAAGAGCAGCGCCCCCTTTCCGAGCGTGAAAAAATCAACATCAACAAAAACAACTTTAACAGTGTACTTGCTGATTTTCATCCCGGCGTTAAATTAACTGTTGAGAACACTCTGGCGGGTGATGGTAGCGAAGAAAACGTGGCCCTGACCTTCAAGGACATGAAAGATTTCGAACCTGAACAAGTAGCCCGTCAAATACCACAGCTGCGGGCTATGTTAGCGATGCGTAATCTGCTACGCGATCTGAAATCCAATCTACTGGATAACGTAGAATTCCGACGTGAACTAGAAACGATTTTGAAAGATCCGTCTCTGAGCGACGAACTACGCAGTGAACTGGCCGGTCTGGCCCCGAAACATGACTAATTTAATGGATACCTTGACTACAGGATTATGCTGATGTCTGTAAATACTGAAACTATGCAAGGGGCACAAGAGACGGTGCTGGCTCAGGGAACAGTGCCGGAAGGTGTATATGCGGCGTTGTTTGAGAAAATCAACTTGAACCCAGTTTCAACGCTGGGGGATATCAATGTATACCAGGATAATGCGGCTCTGGCGGATGCGACAGCAGATGAGCGCGTGACGGCGGCGGTGCAGGTATTTCTGGAGCGTCTGAAGGCTGCGGGTCAGAAAGTGGAACGACTGGATAAGACCCTGCTGGACTATCATATTGCGGAGCTGGATCAGCAAATCAGTCACCAGTTGGATGTAGTAATGCACCATCCGGAATTTCAGAAAGTAGAGTCAGCGTGGCGCGGGCTGAAATTTTTGGTGGATCGGACGGATTTTCGCCAGAACGTGAAAATAGAAGTGCTGGACGTGGCGAAAGATGATCTACGCCAAGACTTTGAAGATAGTCCTGAAATCATTCAAAGCGGACTGTATCACCACACCTACATTCAGGAGTATGACACTCCGGGCGGTGAACCGATAGCAGCGATAATATCCGACTTTGAGTTTAATCGTAGTCCGCAGGATGTGGCTCTGTTACGTAATATTGCCAAAGTGTCCGCTTCGGCGCATATGCCGTTTATTGGCTCAGTAGGGCCTGCCTTCTTTGGCAAGGAAACAATGGAAGAAGTAGCAGCCATCAAGGATATCGGTAACTACTTTGATCGTGCAGAATATCTGAAATGGAAAGCATTCCGCGATTCAGACGACGCACGTTATATCGGGCTGACTATGCCACGAGTATTGGGTCGTCTGCCATATGGGCCGGATACAATTCCAGTACGCAATTTCAATTACGTTGAACAAGTAAAAGGGCCGGATCACGAGAAGTATTTGTGGACTAACGCGACATTTGCGTTTGCCGCGAATATGGTGAAAAGCTTCATCAATAACGGTTGGTGTGTACAAATTCGCGGGCCGCAGGCGGGCGGCGCGGTGAAAGATCTACCCATCCATCTGTACGATTTAGGTACGGGCAGTCAGGTGAAAATTCCGTCAGAAGTGATGATCCCAGAAACTCGTGAGTTTGAATTTTCTAATCTGGGCTTTATCCCACTGTCGTATTACAAAAACCGTGATTACGCATGTTTCTTCTCTGCTAACTCCAGCCAGAAACCAGCATTGTACGATACGGCAGATGCAACAGCTAACAGTCGCATTAACTCGCGCCTGCCATATATCTTCCTGTTATCACGGATAGCACATTACCTGAAACTGATCCAGCGTGAAAATATCGGCACGACAAAAGATCGACGCCTGCTGGAGTTGGAGCTGAATAATTGGGTACGTGGGCTGGTAACAGAAATGACTGACCCGAGTGATGACTTACAGGCATCGCATCCGTTGCGTGATGCGAAAGTTGTAGTAGAAGATATTGACGATAACCCGGGTTTTTTCCGTGTGAAACTGTATGCAGTACCTCACTTCCAGGTTGAGGGAATGGACATTAACTTGTCACTGGTTTCTCAGATGCCGAAAGCCAAAGCGTAATTAAAGATTGTACCCCGTTGATTTCAAAGTGCGGTTAGCAAAGTCACTGTTTGAAAACTGATAGGGATATTACGAAAAATGGATGCTTATCATGGATAGATGAGCGCCTTAATAATTTTAGTCATTGCATTCTTAGGAATGGAACTGGCTGAAATTATTAAAGAGCAGTAGAAACTTTACTGACTTACTTTGCAATACGGGATTACGGTTTTGATGTTATCCGATTGCATTTAAAGATACGGCATCTGACAGGAGGTTAGTTGTTGTATCAACCTATTGTATTAAAAATTAATTTGTTATTACAGGTTAGCACTGTCAGATAACAAGTGAATATCTTCACCGGAACTTTGTGAAGAATTTATTTAAATTATGGAGAAATAAAAATGGCAATTCCTGTCTACTTATGGCTGAAAGATGATGGCGGCGCGGATATTAAAGGCTCTGTTGATGTGCAAAGCCGCGAAGGCAGTATCGAAGTTGTTGCACAGGATCATAACCTGTACATCCCAACGGATAATAATACCGGCAAACTGACAGGTACTCGTATCCACACCCCATTTATTTTTGTTAAAGAAATCGATGCCTCCAGCCCATATCTGTATAAAGCGGTTACCACTGGCCAGACGCTGAAAACCGCAGAATTCAAATGGTACCGCATTGATGATGCAGGTCAGGAAGTGGAATATTTCAATACCACTCTGGAAAATGTAAAAGTCGTGAAAGTCGCACCGAAGATGCACGACATAAAAGATCCAGCGAAAGAAAAACATAACCATCTGGAAGAAATCGAGTTGCGTTATGAAAAAATCACCTGGACTTATAAAGACGGTAACATCATTCATTCCGACGCATGGAATGAGCGTACTACGGCCTAATTAAGGTGCATTTTAGCAGGCGGGAAATCGCCTGCTTTTATAAACAGAGACATTTTTCCCTTGTTGAACGAATTTTTGGATAATATCTTATGAATACAATAAAATATCCATTTAGGGATTTATGAATTATTTAAATAGGTTGATGAGGAAGTTGTTCTGCCACTAACTCCCAGTTGTCATTAAAATACACCTTTTTGATTTCGTCTAAAGCGTCACCTTCCACTGTAGGGAAAAATACAAAAGGAGTATCAGTTAGTGGCTGTTTCTTAACATGAAAAACAGCTTTATACAATTCATCTTTACTGGGTTTTAGTATTACAAAAAGCTCTTCTATAGCTTTAAAGTCATTAGATGTTAGAGTAATATTATATTTATTATAAGAATGACGAAGATTTGTTATGTATTCCCCCAGTGATCTAAAACTAGCAGCAGTTACATCCTCTGCTATTGCAACAGCAGCTCTCCCAACTCCATTTTTAGCGTTATCACCAACCACCCCTAGTACCCTATTAACAGTAGAAGGTTGTGAAACAAAAGTAGAACTAATATGGTTCATTACAGTAGTTATCAGACCAACTTTTGCTCCAAAGGCAATATTTGCAAGGCCTATTGTTGTATCTGTCACTAAGCCAACCATCCCTTTTCCAATTGATTCAGCATTATTATTTAAATACGAGCCAGCAGCCGAAACCCCCAAGACAACATTATATAGTAGGTTGCTATGTTGTCCGCTTGTGGATTTAGCTAATTTAGTTAATTCATAAAAACCATTTTTTGTTGTTGGAGCTGTTTTAATAAGATCGATGATTTGATTGTGGTAGGTTAATAAAGTTATTATTTTATTTTGATCACTTTTGCGATCCTTATGCATACCAGCTCTTGCCATTACATCATATAATAAATCAAAGTCTATTATTCTCATAGTATTCCTGTCGTATGCAACTTGATAATCATGTCCATCTACAAGAACGAAAGATGATGATGGTGGTGAATCAGGAGAATTAATTGGGGAATTAGGTCTACTGTTAACCATGATTTCTCTCCAAAAATAATGAGTTAATATTTTATGAAAGACATCCTCACACCATTTAAGTTAATTTAAGATTCGTTTTATCTCATCACAATTACTTGAAATTCGTGGTGTATGTAATTAAAACTAGCACCTATCTTGAAGGCTGCATGAAAAACCCCCAAAAAAAATAGTCTTGTGTGAGGAATGGTTTACATTTTATCAATAGGAAAGAATGCAATGATATTTATAATTAGTTCTATTGATTAAAAATGCTAATAATATGCTTTAATTTTAGTGGTTACGATGGGTTTTTTATTCTGAATTCAGAGTCGCAGAATAATTTAACTTTATCATAATGATTAACTGAATATCGTAAGGGAGGAAAATCATTCTCTATTAATTTTGGATAGATTGTTTATTGTTGCATTGTTATATAGCACCACAGCAGTCCTTTTTAAATATCTCATTGGTAATATCACTTAATTAACTATCTTACATTGTGTTAAGTGTAATAAGTTCTGCAAGTGAAAATGAGTCATTTTCCATATACAAATGATTGTAAGCGGGAACAAATATGAAAATTTACCGCCCATTATGGAGTGATGGTGCCTTTTTAGCTCCACAGCAATTTCAGCAGCAGGCTCGTTGGGAATCGTATCTGACGGATACTGTTGCACAATTAGCTATCGCTAACCCCTGGGGCGTATTGGAAGCAGAATTTGATGAAGGTGCATTGGCGATTTCTCGCTTGAATGCAATCAAATTGATCGTTCGTTTTCCTGATGGTTCCGTTATTGATACCACCATTGCTGATAATCTTCCTCCAGCGGTTGATCTCTCTTCTATTGAAGGAAAAGAAAGTGTTGATATCGTGCTCGCCTTACCTTTATTGCAGGCCAATGGCGGTAATCTGGCACAGGATGGGCATCATGATCGGCCGCGTCGTTATAAGCAGGAATGGATACCTGTACAAGACTTAATTGGTAACGAATTGACGGATATTGCGATTGAACGTTATGCCATCACTTTGCGTTATGCCCATGAAGAAAATGGGGCTTATCTGGTCTGTCCGGTAGCTCGCCTTATTCGTAACTCTCAAGGGCAGTGGACTTTTGATCGTCATTTTATTCCCCCCATGTTAGCGTGTTCAGCCAGCCAAAGACTCATAGAGTCACTAACAGACTTGATGCATCGTCTGAAAGCAAAACGTCGTCGTCTGATGAGTATTCGTCGGGAAAGTAACGAACGAATGGCTGATTTTGCAGTGGCGGATGTTTCACTGTTTTGGCTGCTTAATGCGCTGAATAGTGCTGAACCCGTGTTAGCTGAACTCTTAGCAAGCCCGACTCGTCATCCGGAATTACTTTACCGTGAACTGGTTCGTCTGGCGGGTAGTTTGTTGACTTTTTCACTCGAGCATCAACCTGAAGGTATTCCTGCCTATCAGCATCTTTCTCCCGGAACTGTTTTCCCACCTTTGTTTGCTTTGTTAAATGAACTGTTAGAGGCGAGTCTGCCTTCCCGGGTTATTCCGATTGAATTGGCGAAAAATGGTCAATTTTGGAAAGGTGATCTCAATGATAGCCGTCTGCGTGAAGAGGCCGATTTTTATCTGTCAGTACGTTCTTCTCTGTCAGCGCATCTGTTACAAACTCAATTTCCATTGTTATGTAAGGTGGGTAGCCCGGATGAGGTCGCAAATGTGGTTAATGTGGCTCTGAACGGAGTACCACTCAAGGCACTTTCTCACGTTCCGGCAGCGATCCCGATGCGGCTTGAAAATCAATACTTCGCGTTAGAACTCAATAATATTTCCGCGAAATCCATGCTGGATTCGGGGCATTGTGCTTTCTACGTACCCGGAACTTTGGGTGATGTTCAACTTGAATTATTTGCTGTGCTGCGCTCATGACTAACTTTATACAACCAGATAAAAATCAGGACATAGCTGTCACTATCGATACTTTGTTTGCTGATACTTGGCTTATGGTATGCCAACTGCGTAATGGGGTATCGATCGAAAACGGTAAGGCACTTTATCGCCGAGCCTGTGAACAGATAGATAAAACACGCGAATCTCTGGAGCAGGCGGGTTTTCCCAAATCAGCGGTTGAGCATATGTCGTATGCACAATGCGCACTATTGGATGAAAGTGTAATGAATCGTGGTGTGCAGGATGAAGGTTACACACAGTGGCTGCAATCACCGCTTCAGACCAAATATTTCAATACGCTGGAAGCAGGGGACAAACTGTGGGATCGCATTCGTACGGTATTACATGAGCCAGCCCCGGATCCGGCTGTTCTAATTTGTTTTCACCGTGTAGTGACCTTGGGATTCAGCGGTAAATATCAAACGCCGGAAAATGATCATAGGGAAGATGTTTTGACCGCCTTAACGCGCCAAGTCCCACCTTATGCACTCGTTGCTTCTCAACCGCTAGTTGTCCAGCCAGCCCGCTATTTCAGCCGTCGTCGGATGTATTGGATGGGTTGGCTCACAGGCATGATTGCGTTAGGGGCATTATGGTGGGGACTTTCAGCATCATTACAGCAACTCGCTCATCAATTGCTTAACCAAGGATAATCCCTCGATGCGAATCTTGTTCAAACAAGGGCTGTGTCTGTTGGCTGTCTTACTGATTTTCTGGCTCATATGGGGTTTTTGGTCATTAGGAACCGGTATACGTCTGCTTTTATCGTTAATGGCATTAGCGGTAGCGGGCTGTTTAATCTTCCGTTGGCGTCATCAGGCGAAACAATATCGGGAACAGAGTAGCGATTTTAATCAACTTTCTTTACCTGCTGAGGATTTTCGCGGTTCACTGGTGCTAGTATGTGGCTATTCTCAGGGACTGTTCAGTCAGGACTCTACCCATCGAGAAGCATTACAGGGATGGTATCTTGCGACGCCAGAGCCAAAATCATTTATTCATGCAGTGCAACATATTGCAGAAAACTCTCCTGCGCTTTTAGCCAATCTTTCCGTTATGTTTTGTGTTCTTCCTGAGCAGTTAAATAATCAGGATAAATTACAGCAATCCGTATTGGAATGGCGGCGAGCACTGGGTGAAAGCAAGGAGTGGATGGGTCATCTGCCGCCATTTTGGTTATGTGGTTATCTTAACCCGTTAGTCACATCAGATGCAGTGTCATCTCAGGCAGAAGCAACATGGTTTACCTTACATGACACTACGGCAGGGGTTCAGGTAAGAAGTGCGAGCCAAACAATTCAGTCCTTGTCAGTCTGGTCGGTTCCTAAGCAGGGTGAATATCTGACACATTGTTCTCAAATGGTTTGGCTGGATCAGTTTGTACAATGGCTGAATACACACTTCTTACCTCTATTGGCCTTACCTCAAATGGGGACACCCGTTTTAGCACCTTGCGCAATGGCGCTGAATTTTTCGCCATTACAAGGGGTAGCTAACAATCTTTGGTTACAACAATTAAAAAATACAACGACCTTAACAGTGCCTATGGTTGCAGATATTGCGACTCAGTTGCCCTTTCCGGATGTACTTCTGACGCAATTACCCCGAAATAGTCGCCTGACAAATATGGAAATTTATACCGGTGTTGCGGGAGCAATGAGTGGTGTTTTCTTACTGCTGGCTTTATTCGCAAGTTATGGTAATAACCGGAATCTATTGACGCAGATACAGGGAGATCTGGTGTTATTTGAACGTTTAGTAGAAGAACCCTCTGAGCCGAAAACGCAATCCTGGAATCAACTGAAAGATGATGCAGTTTTATTATCTGACTGGCATCGCAGAGGAGAGCCTCTTTCTCATTCGCTTGGCTTGTATCAGGGGCAGAAAGTATTCCTGATTGTACAAGCTGCGATTGCTAGCTGGGCACCACCCACACCGCCAGAGCCTGTCGAATCAACACCTCCACCGGTTATGCCTAAAGCTCAGATTGTCAGTTTGGAGAGTTTAGCCTTATTTGGTGTGGGTAAATCAACGTTGAAATCAGATGCCACCAAAGTATTGGTAAATGCACTTGTGCAAATTAAGGGCAAACCTGATCAGAAAATTGTGATCTCGGGTTATACCGATAACACCGGCAATCCTAAATTTAATCAACAACTTTCCCTTAAACGTGCTGAAGCGGTACGTGACTGGATGCTACAAAATAGTGATATTCCGGCTGCATGTTTTGCGGTGCAGGGGCATGGAGCAGAGCAGCCCGTTGCATCCAATGAAACAGAAGCTGGCCGTGCAGCGAACCGCCGTGTCGAAATCAGTCTCGTGCCGCAGGAGAATACCTGTCAGGTAGTAATAACCTTATCCTCACCGGAAGCGCGTAAAGGTATGGAGAAATAATTTCTATGGCATCTTCAGCAGGCGGGAAACCGCCTGCTTTTTTACTTTTATCATCACACAGTTTTTTTAGCGGCTATTTTTGCCAACCCTCTGTTTTTGCAAAATTTCAGACGCGGAGGTTTGGCAAAGGGAGCAACAATCAATCTTAGTCACCCTATGGGCCTCGGTTAACGGCTATGGCGGTAGCGTGCCGGAATATCGGGAAGCTCATTCGACAAGCCTAATAAGCGTGACAAGTAAGCCAAGGAGAAAAGAACTATGGAAAATTCATCTGCAATGTTATTGCGTCGGTTAAACCCATACTGCGCACAGGCACTGGAAGCCGCAGCCTCCCTGTGCCAGACACGGGCACATGCTGAAATCACCGTCGAGCACTGGTTGCTCAAAATTCTGGAGCGGGGTGAAAGTGATATCACAGTGCTGGCTCGCCGTTATGAGTGGGATATGGGGGCTTTGTGGCAGTCTCTGTTAGATCATATTGATGCTTATCCCCGAACCGTTCACAGCCGTCCGCAACTTTCTTCTCCGTTATTAACTTTGATAAAAAATGCCTGGTTATCTGCTTCACTGGAAGAGGGAGAAGGGCATATCCGCAGCATCCATTTACTTTCAGCCCTGCTGGAAACGCCTTCATTAGTGAGTTGCGAAGGTGCATGGCCTTTACTGACAGTAGGAACTTCTCAGTTACAACGGCTGCGCCCAGTGCTGGATGCCCAGTCTGAAGAGCGCCCGGAAGTACAGCAACAAGCAATGCTAGGCCATGATAGCACTACATTCTCTCCGGATCCCCCATCCACTTCTCCCGCGAGAACCACTCCGCTGACCGACAAACCGTTATCCGATGCACTACTGGCTGTACTGGATAAATTCACCTTAGATGTAACAGCGAAAGCTAAAGCCGGCAATATTGACCCCGTTTTTGGTCGTGATGATGAAATCCGCCAGATGATCGACATTCTATCCCGCCGTCGTAAAAATAACCCGATACTGGTGGGAGAGCCGGGAGTCGGTAAAACAGCGCTGGTGGAAGGGTTAGCCTTGCGCATTACCGAGGGTAATGTTCCTGAAAGCCTGAAAACTGTCAGTCTGCGTACTCTGGATTTAGGATTATTACAGGCAGGAGCGGGAGTAAAAGGGGAATTTGAACAACGGCTGAAAAATATCATTGATGCTGTTCAACAATCCCCGACGCCAATTCTGTTGTTTATCGATGAAGCTCATACCATTATCGGTGCAGGTAATCAGGCTGGTGGGGCGGATGCTGCCAACCTGCTGAAACCAGCTTTAGCTCGTGGTGAACTACGTACTATCGCAGCAACCACATGGTCAGAATATAAACAGTACTTTGAGCGGGACGCTGCACTGGAACGTCGATTTCAGATTGTCAAAGTAGATGAACCGGATGATGAAAAAGCCAGCCTGATGCTGCGAGGCCTGAAACCCCGTTATGCCAAATATCATGGAGTGCATATTACCGATGATGCAGTGAAAGCCGCAGTGACTTTATCCCGCCGTTACCTGACTGGTCGCCAGTTACCGGATAAAGCGGTTGATCTGCTGGATACGGCGAGTGCGAGGGTCAGAATGAGCCTCGATACCCAGCCAGATGAGCTGGTACGGTTACGCTCATCGCTGGCAGCACTGGATTTAGAAGCGGAAGCCTTGCAGGAAGATCATTCTGTCGGTAATGCAGTGGAAGTTAGTCGCCTGATTGATATCACCCAACAGCGAGAAACACTGGAAAACCAGCTTCAATTGACTGAAGCACAATATCAGCAAGAAAAAGTGCTGACTGAACAGTTACTGGCTTATCGTCAGGCAGGGAGTAACGCCGGAGAAAACGCTCAACTGCAACAACAACTGGCAGAAATTCAGAATGGAGCACCGTTACTGGGGCTGGATGTAGATGTGCGCACGGTTGCTACGGTTATCGCTGACTGGACTGGCGTTCCATTATCCAGCCTGATGAAAGATGAACAGGTCGATCTATTGTCACTGGAACGGCATCTGGAAAAACGGGTTGTTGGTCAATCTGCTGCTTTGGAAAGTATGGCACAACGCTTGCGGGCTGCGAAAACTGGGCTGGCATCGGAAAACGGGCCGTTGGGTGTATTTTTGCTGGTGGGGCCGAGTGGAATTGGCAAAACTGAGACAGCACTGGCACTGGCAGACAGCCTGTTCGGTGGCGAAAAATCACTGATAACAATCAACCTATCGGAATATCAGGAACCACATACGGTCAGTCAGCTCAAAGGATCACCACCGGGCTATGTGGGTTATGGTCAGGGAGGAATTCTGACCGAGGCGGTGCGCAAGCGGCCTTACAGCGTAGTGTTGTTGGATGAAGTAGAAAAAGCACATCGTGACGTGATGAACCTGTTCTACCAAGTGTTTGACCGGGGCTTTATGCGTGATGGCGAGGGGCGGGAAATCGATTTCCGCAACACCGTTATCGTTATGACTTCTAATCTGGGCAGTGATCATCTGATGCAGTTGCTGGACGAACAGCCGGAGTCAACGGATAGTACATTGCATGAATTGTTGCGGCCGATATTACGAGATCACTTCCAGCCAGCATTATTAGCGCGTTTTCAAACAGTCATTTACCGTCCGCTGGGAGCACAAGCGCTGCGCACCATCGTGGAGATGAAACTGGCACAGGTGGCAAAACGTCTGAAACTGCATTACCGATTGGACTGTGTAGTAGAAGAATCTCTGTATAACACGTTGGTGGAAGCCTGCCTGCTACCAGATACAGGTGCACGTAATATCGATAGCCTGCTGAACCAGCAAATCCTACCGGTACTGAGCCAACAACTGCTGATGCGTCAGGCTACTCAACAGGCAGCTAATACGCTAACACTGGGTTATGACGAAGAAGGTATCACGCTAACATTTGATAAAGAGATCTTATCAGGGGAGGATAGGTCATGAATTTATTAGATACCGCTAAAAAAGCAGGAACAGTGTTGGCAAATACCCTGAACCGTTACACTCTGGGGATTCAGGGCTGTGATGCTGTACTAGATGTGGAGGATTTTACCGGGCGTGAAGCCATGAGTGATACCTATCGCTACCGTATAGCCTTCACCAGCTCAGAGCAGGATATTCAGCCACAACAGATGTTGCGTCGCAGTGCTACATTCACCCTGCGAACACTGGGCGAAACTGTTTTTGGTATCAACACGCCACCACAGACACAGCGTGTAGTGCATGGTGTTGTAACGGACTTCAAACGGTTGGGAGGCTCCCGTGATGAAGCCCAGTACCAGATTATTCTGGAGCCGAAATTTGCTCTGTTACGCAATCAAAAACGTTCTTACCGTTTCTTCTTGAATAAATCCGTACCGGAAATCGTCGAAGAAATTTTACGGGAACACAATTTCAAGGGATGGGAGTTTGAATTTAACCTGAAAAACACCTATCCGAAACGGGAGCAAATTAATCAGGTCAATGAAAGTGATCGGGAGTTTATCGAACGTTTGCTATCGGAGCTGGGAATTTTCTACACCTTCCGTTTACAACCGGATACACAAACAGAAGTTATGCATTTTGGTGATAAACAGCGGTGTTATGAATACGGTAAAACACTACCGCTGAACAGCCCGTCAGGAATGAATGATAACGGTGAGGCTTCCATTTGGGGGCTGACCCAGCGTCATCAGGTAGTTGAACATTCTGTTCAGACCAAAGATTATAACTTTCGTACCGCACAGCATATTCTGAACTCGGCACAGGCTGATATGACCCGTGGTGACGGTGAAGAAATCACTTATGGTGATGTCAGTTACTATAAACTGCGCCATCTGACGACAGGGGATAGACTTTCACCTGAACCAGAAACTGCTAATTTTTGGGCACAGCTTGACCACGAGCGTTTTCTGGCACGTCAGACGCTGCTGTACGGGCAGAGTACTGATGCGACTTTGATGGCGGGACAAGTTCTGGAAATTGAAGACAGAACCTTTCCATCTACCTTGCCGGCAGCGTTCCAATCCAAAATCTTAATGACTCAACTACGTTTCACAGGTAGCCGGGCAGAAGCGCTATTAGTCAAAATAACAGCAGTACCGTACACCGAGGGCCTGTGCTGGCGTCCGTCATTAAAACCACGTCCTGTTATCAGTGGCACATTGACAGCTCGCGTAACCAGCCCTATAGCCAATGATCCCTATGCTCACCAGAATCTGGATGGATTGTACTGGGTTAAATTCGATGCAGATAATGATGAGAAAAAGAAAGGTTATGAAAGCATGCCAGTACGGCTGGCTAAACCTTATGGTGGTGATACATACGGTTTTCACTTCCCGTTGATTCAGGGTACGGAAGTAGCAATAGCCTTCCACGAAGGCGATCCTGATCGGCCTTACATTGCTCATGCATTACATGACTCCTACCACCCGGATCACATTACCGCCCGTAACCGTACACGCAACGTCATTCGTACCCCGACCAATAATAAACTGCGAATGGAAGACCGCCGTGGGCAAGAGCATATCAAACTGAGTACGGAGTATGGCGGTAAAAGCCAGCTTAATCTGGGGCATCTTGTTGACTCAAATGAGAAGAAACGCGGTGAAGGCTTCGAACTACGTACCGATAGCTGGGGCGCAATTCGGGCGGGGAGAGGGTTGTTTATTAGTGCAGACGAACAGGAGCACGCATTTGGTGAACAGCTGGATCTAACCCAGATAAAACAGCAGTTAGCTGATGCTCTCGATATGGCTGAGTCATTGTCAAATATTATGCGAACAGCGCAAATTGAGCCATTAGATACCAGCAATCAGGAACGTTTTTTGGAAGGTTATGTTGATGGCATCAATGAGCCTGTGATTGCCGCAAGTGCGCCGGGGGGAATTGCATTATCAACACCTAACCACATTCAACACAGTGCTAACAACAACATTGTGATGACATCGGGCAGAAATACCGAAATTTCTGCCCTGAAACGTATTGCAATAGCGGCAAAAAAAGCGGTTTCTATTCTGGCCCATGAATTAGGTATGAAATTAGTCGCAGTGGCAGGAAAACTTCAGATTCAGGCTCAGACTGATGCGCTGGAAATCACAGCCAAAAAAAATATCAGTATTACGAGCACCGATGATGAAATCGTTATCTCAGCCAAAAAGAAAATCACATTTGAGTGCGGTGGCTCTTATATCACGATTGATCCGACCAAGATAGAAAGTGGCACAGAAGGCGATTTCAAAGTACAGAGTGCAAACTTCGACTACGCAGGGCCAGCAACAATCAGTGTGCCACATCCTAACTTTACCGCCTGTGAAACCCTGTCCTCAGAAGCAGCAGGCCGTGGTGATGCAACTGTTCCCTTAAGCTAAGGTATTACGTTATGTACGCAACTTATCTACCAGAATCCCTTCCTCTGGAAAATCACAGATATGCCCTAATTGACAGGGCATTATTTCCTGAACTTGATGATGAATTGCCGGTTATCGAAGTTGTCTCTCCATTATTAGCTCCGCAGGCAGAATTATATCCATGGCTAATTTCTATGCATGAATTGTCATCAACGCAATGGGTAAATCTATTTTCTGCTATCAATAAATCGATAGAAGAACAGAGACAACCGATGGTTTCCTTATTTTTTGACAGTGAATTACCACCAGAAGAAATGAAAAAACGGCTGGTGCATGGGTTATATATTCAGGATAAATCTAGAAAAGGATTTATATTGCGCTATTACGATCCCAGAGTTTTATTTAATTTATCATGGATATGGGATATCAATACTTTTCGTCATCAATTATCAGTTGATGCTATTAAGCATTGGACATTTTATTTAGCCGGTAAATGGCACACACTTTCATTTTCGCAGGAAGAACCTTATCAAATTTTACCTGCGCATATTCAGATTAGTCGAATTCATAGAATTGGTATGATTAATCAGGTTCTGGTAAAAATGCTACCAATTTCTGATGTTAAAGAACGCAAAAGAATCAGCGTGGAGATTGAAGGATTATTTCAGGTGGCGACTGAGAGATTTAAATTAACTCATAGGAATGACTTGGTTGCATTTGTACTTTATGGTGTAACGGTGAGTTTGTCGTTTTATGAACATAAATATTTTAAAGCATTATTGATAGATAGCGCTGAGTATGAAGAATATTTTTCCAGAGTAATGTTGAATGTTAATGATCCTAAGTTGAAAGAAGTAAAAGAAAACTTATTGCAATTGAATATATTATCATAAAAGTTAATTTTTACTGAAATGAAAATTATTTTTTAAAATAAAAAGGAATGTTAATTATGAATACGGAAATTGGTTGTGGTTTTTGTCAGCGTAGTAAAGGGTTGCCAGTATTTTTATCCAGGCCTGCTATTATGGATAAAACAGATACATTCCCTATATTGACTAGTAATGTCAAAATGCCTGTTGAACCTCAAGGTGAAACCGCTTATACAGCTCGTATTTTACGGGAAGGTTTTTTATATGTTTATTATGAAAAATTTAATTTATGGGAGATCTACACGGTTACTTCTAAAGGTCATTATTATTTACATCCAGGAGCTGGTGGGGCTCCGCAATGTTTAAGTTCCGAGAAAAAAACAGTATGCATGGATGATGAAAGTAAAGTGGCTAGAGCGTCTTTTATTACGTTATATATTATGCCTGAAGGGCAAGAGAATGGTGTAGTTTGGTTTGCATGGTCAGATGCTCCTTGGTCAGAGAAAATGAAAAAAAGACATGAAGATCAAGATCAGCGAATCAAAAATATGCAGCCGTTTGATGTTGATTTATGGTTAAGTAGTAGTAAACATGAAAATGTTGAATCTTTAAATAATTTACAGAATACAGTTGCTGAATATAGTACAGGTTCGAAAAAAATTGTAAAAGGATTGGTATCAACGATAACAGATGTGTCTCATATAGCATTAATGCCTTTTACTGTACCTATTCAAAAATTAATATGGGAAAAATTTCAAAGTAAAGTTAAAAAAGAAGCTGATAATGTAATTAATGAGGCTAATCAGCTTTATCCTGAAAAAGGGGCAGTTTTATTTTTATCTGACCCCGTGGCTATATTAGTAAGTATCACAAATCTTTATAATTATAGAGCTAAACATACATTTCATAGTAACCCTAAATATTCTAGAGGATTAGCATTATCCTCAATGCTATCATCATTAAAACAATCTGTATGTTCTCAGTATAGAGTGGTATGTGAAGAACAAGATATTCAAGATGAAGATGCAATTATTTGGGCTGCAGGATCTAGAGCAGGTGGAGTTAAAATAGAAGGATATGACTCTTGGGAATCTAAAAAGAAAAAAAGAAAGGATAACATAAAATCTTTGGATGAAAGAGTAGAGAGTTATTGGAATGAAAAATATGAAAAATATATAGACAGAGAAAAGGAAGATGCATTTTTAATGGAATATAAAAAGAAGCTTTCTTCATATTTTGAGTCGGTTCTTTCTCCTATGCTTACTATGTATTTAAATTGGTTGGATAGTGAAGTATTAAGAAAAAGGTTTTTATATAATTACGATTCAAATAATGCTGTTTGTTCTTTGCTATACGTGCAAGCAGTAAATGATTGTATAGAGGGTATGACAGAGAAGAATGAAGTTATGGACTATCTTGTTGATAAACTAAAGCAAGAAAAGGTCTCAAAAGATAACTTTTTTCTTCGTGCAATATTTAAAAATGATGACTCATTAATTGAAAGTATAAATGTGTCATTAAATTATGGTGTAAATTATGGTGGCTTACCGTGGAATAAAATATTTGATTCTATTACTGATAGTATAAGCCAATATTTAGAGTTGGTGGATAAAGTGGATGTTTATATAAGAAATATATTTGGAGTTATATTTAAAGCAGCAAAAATAGGAGTGAATAAATACCCAATGCCATTAATGATTGGTGTTTCAATTAATAGAGGAAAGGCAGTTGTGGAGGTTTCTTGCACAGGGCAATATAAGAATTTTATTAAAGCAGTAGCAAAAGAGTGTGCAATACTTTTTGATATGGATAATAGGATTGGGCGTGACCGTTTATATGAAAGATTATATAGACAAATGGGAGGATTAGAGTTAAATAATGCACAGATAAACCAAAATGGGAAGGTTTATTACTATTTAATGATAGATAGAGAGGAAGCGGATAAACTAAGATTAATGCCAGAATTAGAAAGAATGAAAAAATTAAACAGGGTATTTAGATCATATGAAGAATTTAGAAAAGATATATTGGATGGACATTATAAACCAAAAATAGATACCACTAAAGCGAAGTACAGTGACAAGGCTAAGAGATTTCAGAATTACACAAAAAGTGAACCGGTTTTAGGTAAATTAAAAGATAAACAATATTTTGGGAGTGCATCATCACTTATTTTTCAAAGTTATGCTATATTGGCATCGTGGGAAGCAGCAACAAAAAATGTCGAAAATTTAACTAAATTTGGTGGTAATGTTTTGGGAGCTATAGGAACATTAGCAGATTGGACAGATCGCTATTTAGCTAAGAATTCAAATGGCAGGTTTGCGGCTAGGTTAGGGTTAGATAATAAGGTAAAATTAGAAAAATGGTCAATTCATTTGCAACGTGGCGCAAGATTTTTTGCTTGGGCTGGTTTCGTGAGTGCGACTTGGGATATTTATCATGCTGCTGATGAGTATTGGGGTGAGAAAGAGAAAAAGGATTATAAATTAGTAATAGCATATGGTGCTTCAGGAGTCTCTAGTGGTTTACTTGTGTTATATGCTGTTGGATGGTTAACATTAGGTGGTCCTATCGCTATAGTTGTTTTGACTGCAATACTTGTTGCTTCTGCAATTTATATTGCATTGAAGGGACAAGATGATATAGAAAAATGGTTATTATCATGCATGTGGAGAAAGATTCCTAAAGAAACGAGAAGTATTCCTCATATGTGGTCAACAGAGGCACAAGAAAAAGAAGCCTTTTTGGATTTAAGCTAAATAATGGAAAGTTAGGAGCTACATTATGTCAATTTACAAGGGGTTATTTACCCCTTATTTACTTAATCGCAAGCTGACTGAACAAGAAAAAAGAGATAGGCTTTGTCAAGGCCAGCCACATCCTGACAACCCATTGGTTACTAATGATGATACAGTGATTAAGATGAACTCAACGTATCTGGAAACTGTTGATAGATATTATACATTCAAAGGTTTTCCTAGCCTTATGTCTTTTATGATGACAGTGATTTTTTTTGTGTTCCTAATTGCTTTTTGTATTACTTATGTTTTAAGACATGTTTTAGGTGATGAATTATTAGAATCTGACGATATTTATTTTATAATTCCATTTGTTGCCTTATTAATTTTTGCCGTATGCGCGTTTTCAACTGTTGTTTTAAAGGAGTGGTTCAGAAAAACCCATTATCCTATTCGATTTAATCGAAAAACACAGATGGTATATGTTTATCAAGTGAATGGGACTGTGTTAGTAGCCCATTGGAATAATATTTTTTTTACACTTTATCAAGGAAAGGGAATAGGGCAGGGATGGGGAATTGATGGTCATATTCTTGCAGATGATAACGAAACTGTATTGCAGACATTCAGTTTAGGAATTTACGATAGCAAAGTTAACATTCCGGGTTATTGGGAATTTATTCGCTGCTATATGGAAGAAGATGTACTGGATGAACTTCCTAAAACTATATTTTTATGTCATCCAATTTCTGAAAAAAAAGAAAGCTACATTTATGGCCTTCAGTACATTCTTCGCGTTGACACTAAATGGGATTGGTTCTATAAATTGCTACTTGTTCCATACTATCTGTTGGAATCATTCTCTCGGTATATTGCAATGCAAACCAGTAAGATACCTCAGTGGCCAGAAGAGATTGAGGAAAAATGTGAGGTTGCAGTTGATGATCCAGTTAATGTGAGTTATAAAAATAATATTCCATATGTATGGCGATATTTTTTGGCTAATTTGAAAATGAAGGATCATTTAAAATATTATAAGCAGCAAATGATAGCGGCAAAGCGTATAAAAAGACGAGTGACTAAGCGACATAGAATAAAGAATACATAGTTGTATATAGGTATGCATTTGATAATATATTAATTATTTAATGCATATCCAATTTTATATGAGATATTTTTTACTGGAAAAAGATATAATTTTTGATAGAATTACATATGTATTTTTTGAACCTAAAATATATATCCGTAATTAAATAAAAAAATTATAAATGGATTGAATTAGAATGTCAGTATATAAAGGGTTATTTACCCCCTACGCCATTAATCGGTCGTTAACTGAACAAGAAATGGCCTGCCAACTTCATCAATGGAGTCCTCACCCTGAATTTCCTCTTGTTAATGATAATAATACGGTGATTAAAATGAATTCAACGTATATGGAAATTGTTGACAGATACTATGGACCTAAAGGATTCCCTAGCTTAATGATGGGGGTTCCTGCTATGGTTCTAATTGGTGGGTTTATTTTAATTTGTGCTATCGCTTTTAATCGCTCTATCTTATCTGATACATATCATTGGAATTTAAATGATATTTTATGGGGGGGATATTTTCGATTATATTTATCTTTGGTATATGGTTTTGTTTAAGTATTACCCTAAAAGAATGGTTCAGAAAAACCCATTACCCTATTCGATTTAATCGAAAAACAAAAATGGTTCATGTTTATCAGGTTGATGGCACTATTTTATCCGCACCATGGAGCAAGATTTTTTTTTACATGTTATGATGGTGTCAGTAAAACAAGTGATATGAGAGGCTGGGGAATTGATGGCCATATTCTGGCGGAAGATAATATCACGGTATTAAAAACATTCAGCTTACCTTATTATAGTCATTGGGAAGATCTTTCAGGTTATTGGGAGTTTATCCGCTGTTATATGGAAGAAGATGTATTGGAAGATCTTGCTAAAACTATTTATATGTGCCCTCCGGTTGCGAATAGAAAGGAAGGTTATATATTTGGTCTTCAATATCAATTTCGCTATTCATCTAAGATAGAATATATTAGATTATTGGGGCTCCCATTCACGTTAATGGAGAATTTTTCCCGTTATATTTCTATGCTAACCAGTAAAATTCCACAATGGCCAGAGGAAATTGAAAATTTGTGTGAAATTAGCCCTGATGATCCGATTGATGTAAGTTATAAAACTCGCAATTCTAACTTATGGAGATATACCTTTGCATGTATGACTGAGGAAGATTATAAACAAAAAATGGATGCTGTAGAGCGTATAAGAAAGAAATTAGCAATACGTTATAAAGAAAATTATTAATCATATGTTTTAGCATGTATTTAATCGGTTTTCTGTATTGAATACATGTCTAATTTGTATATAATAGTGTCCATGAGTTTTTTAGTAAAATCATCATGTCACATTTAACAGGATTATATACTTCTTATTCAGTTAACCGGCCGTTAACTCAACAAGAAAAAATAGATCAGTTGCATCAAGGTAAAGCACATTGTGAGAGTAAATTTATCAGAGATGGAGATACTGTCATTAAAATGAATTCAACCTATCTGGAAACAGTTGATAGGTATTATGCTGATAAAGGCAATGCAAGCTTAGTTACCTCTATTATATTCGCATCTTTATTTGGAGGACTTATATATGGAAATTTAGTCGTTTTTGAACGTTATTTTTATTGGGGAAAAGAATTGCCATCAACATTTGATATGGTTTTTCCTCTTGCTATTTTTTTCCTATTTTGTATTTTTGTCTTAAATTAACACTAAAAGAATGGTTCAAAAAGACGTACTATCCTATTCGTTTTAATAGAAAAAATAAGATGATATATGTCTACCAAGTTAGCGGTAATGTATTATCTATCTCTTGGAATAAAGTGTTTTTTACTTATGCTAAAGGAAAGGGGGTGTTTCCAGAGTGGGGTATTGATGGGCATATATTGGCAGAGGATAAGAAAACTGTATTACAAACATTTAGCTTAGGTTATTACGGTAGCAGACGTGAACTGTCAGGTTACTGGGAATTTATCCGCTGTTATATGGAGGAAGATGTTGTAAAAGAATTAGCTGAAACTATTATTATGTGTCCTCCGATAGCAGATCGAAAAGAAGGCTACAAATTTGGACTACTGTATAGTTTTCGCTTGTGTTCAAGATTCGATTGGATCCGCTTTATTGTATTACCGATGATCCTATTGGAGTCAGTATCTCGCTATATTGCTATGCGAACAAGCAAAATCCCTCAATGGACAAAAGAAGTTGAGAAGGCTTGTCTGATTTCCCCCAATGATAATGTTGATGTTGATGTTGATGTTGATGTTAGTTATAAAAATAATATCCCAGATTTATGGCGGTTACATTCGCTAACCAAAAGCTAGATAGCTATATTAAGCTGTATAGAAAGAAGAAAAGAGCGGCAAGACGTATAGATAAGATAGTTTCTAAACGCGCTGAAACTCAGGAAAAATAGTTTAAAAAATATCTACTTTGATGCTTATGGAAAATTAGGATTTACATTATGTCAATTTACAAGGGGTTATTTACCCCTTATTTACTTAATCGCAAGCTGACTGAACAAGAAAAAAGAGATAGGCTTTGTCAAGGCCAGCCACATCCTGACAACCCATTGGTTACTAATGATGATACAGTGATTAAAATGAATTCAACGTATCTGGAAACTGTGGACAGATATTATACATTTAAAGGTTTCCCTAGCCTTATATCATTTTTGATGACCATTGTTTTTCTTATAGGCCTAATTTGTTTTTCCATTACTTCCTTTTTAAGGCATGTTCTACGTGATGAACCGTTAGAATCTGGTGATTCTTATCTTATAGTGTTTTGTATTATTTTTTTATTTTTTACTGTATGTGCCACTTCGAGCGTTTTTTTAAAAGAGTGGTTCAGAAAAACCCATTATCCTATTCGATTTAATCGAAAAACACAGATGGTATATGTTTATCAAGTGAATGGGACTGTGTTAGTAGCCCCTTGGAGTAATATTTTTTTTACACTTTATCAAGGAAAGGGAATAGGGCTGGGATGGGGAATTGATGGCCATATTCTGGCTGATGATAAAGAAACTGTATTGCAGACATTTAGTTTGGGAATTTACGATAGCAAAGTTAATATTCCGGGTTATTGGGAATTTATTCGCTGCTATATGGAAGAAGATGTACTGGATGAACTTCCTAAAACTATATTTTTATGTCATCCAATTTCTGAAAAAAAAGAAAGCTACATTTATGGCCTTCAGTACATTCTTCGCGTTGACACTAAATGGGATTGGTTCTATAAATTGCTACTTGTTCCATACTATCTGTTGGAATCATTCTCTCGGTATATTGCAATGCAAACCAGTAAGATACCTCAGTGGCCAGAAGAGGTTGAGGAAAAATGTGAGATTGCAGTTGATGACCCAGTTAATGTGAGCTATAAAAATAATATTCCATATGTATGGCGATATTTTTTGGCTAATTTGAAAATGAAGGATCATGTAAAATATTATAAGCAGCAAATGATAGCGGTAAAACGTATAAAAAGACGAGTGGCTAAGCGACATAAAATACAGAATACATAGTTGTATATAGGTATGCATTTGATAGTTATTTAATTATTTAATGCATATCCAATTTTATATGAGATGTTTTTTACTAGAAAAAAGATATAAGTTTTGATGGAATTACATATGTATTAAAAAAAATAATAAAAGGAAAGTATTAAGATGGTAAATTATAAAAGTATGTTATTTTACTATTGATGATTTTTTATCTTTATCTATGAAAATAAAAAATGGTGAAGGCCTTTTCTAAAGGGAATTATATAATGTCGAACACTATTGTTTCAATATTATTTATGTCATACATTCTCTTCCTGATGATTTCAATGGTAAGACATAGATTGGTACTTATATTTTATTTTTCCATATGAAAGGTTAAAACCACCGACTTTAGTCGGTCAGCTTTAGCTGCGATACTGTGTTGCACGAGAGGTGCAATATGGATTACAGATATGGCAGCCACAC